>JAIDKJ010000370.1 GCA_029051835.1 Paramuribaculum sp.
GCCATAACCGAAGCCGTCAAAGAGATACGTCAGCATCACCGGTCGACACCAATCCTCGTCATAAGCGACGAAAAAGCATTGCAGACTGTCTGCGACTCGATCGGAAACACCCCGACCGCTCCCCTCCACCGCCTTGCCTGCCCCGACACACGACGAGCCGTCAGCACCATAGAAACCACCGTCAGGGAGATACTCGGAATGAAGCAAGGCTCCGCTCCGACCACCGTCGAAGTCAGCCAGCGACGCGACATAGGCGCCTACGACTGGCATCAGCGACACCTCGACATATGCCACCACATCGACAGCGCACGGCCATCCAACCTGCTGATCGGCAACTCAATCGTACACTATTGGGGCGGAAAGCCCGGAAACAGGCGCGTCAACGGCCCCGACACATGGCGCAAGGTCATGGAGCCTGAAGTATTCGTCTTTAGTGGTTGCGGTGTGGACAGGATTGAAAATGTGCTATGGCGCATATACCACGGCGAGATCGACCACACCGCTGCCGACAACATCGTAGTGATGATCGGCACCAACAACCTCGCGTCGAGCACCCCCGACGAAATATGCGAAGGCATCGGACATCTCATCGAAGCCATCGGCCTCAGGCAGCCCCGGGCAAGGATCATACTCGTAGGACTGCTTCCACGGCGCAAGCTCGAGCCGACTGTGGCCCGGCTCAACCAGTCGCTTGAACAAATCGCCGCCGAAAAAGAAGCAAGCTACATCAACCCCGGAAAACTGATGCTCCTCCCCAACGGGAAGATCGACGAAAGCCTGTTTCTCGACGGACTCCACCCCAACGACAGAGGATATGCCATCATAGCCCCGCATATTGTGGCTGCCATGAAGCGCTGAAACCATTGACACGACATAAACGACATAAAAATACTTAAACTATTGCAAAATTCGGCACTCATTAAGTAACTTTGTAGAATCACTTACCCGGGGCACCGCTCCATGAAAAAACATTTCACAGCATGACTTTCAAAACACTCATCGCATCGATAGCGCTGATTCCCGTGGCGGCTCTTGCCGGATGCGGCGACCGGAAGGCACCGATGCCCTCGGCCGACGAATACATCGCCGGCAACTCCATCTGGTTTGACACCCCGACATCATCGCAGACGAGCGAGCCATGGAAAACCGATGACTTTTCAGGCTCTCCGGTCAATCCCGACAGAGAGTGGGAATCGCGTTCGCTCCCCATCGGCAACGGCTCTCTGGGCGGATCGATACTCGGATCAGTAGCGAGAGAACGAGTGGTAATCAACGAAAAAACGCTATGGATGGGCGGCCCGGGATCAGGAGCCGAACAGTACTGGGCCATGAACCGCAAGGTCAACCCGGCCACACTCGACTCTATCCGCCAACTGCTCGTAAATGGCGACAAAGCTACTGCCGGACGAATGGTGTCGGCTGAATTCCGCGGCACGGTCGGCTACGACCGCCAACGCTTCGGCACCTACACCGAGATGGGTGAAATACTTGTAGCCACCGCCATCGACGAATCGGCCGTGAGCGACTACCGCCGCGTGCTCAACATCGACAAATCAGTGGCGCTCGTAAGCTTCACCGCCGACAGCGTCAGATATGCGCGCCGCTACTTCTGCTCCTACCCCGACAGCGTCATGGTGTGGCGCTTCCAGTCGGAGGGCGGACAGCAGAACCTTGAGCTGGCATTCGCCACCCCCCAGACCAGCGACAAAGTGACTGCCGAGGAGGGCAACAGCCTCCTCTATCAGGGGCACCTCGACAACAACGGCATGCGTTGGGCGCTCCGCATCGAGGCCCGTCTCAACGGAGCCGGTACCGTCAAGGCCGACGCCGAAACCCGCACACTGACCGTAAGCGGCGCCGACGACGTGGAATTTCTCATAGCCGGCGATACCGACTACCGCATGAACTTCGATCCCGATCCGACCGATCCCAAGGCATTTGTGGGCGCCGACCCGGCCATTACGGTCAACAATATCATCAACGCGGCCTCACGCAAGAGCTACGACAAGCTCTACGCCGACCATCTCGCCGACTACAGCAACCTCTACGACAGAGTGAAGCTCGCCATCAACCCCGGAGAGCAACGCCCCGCCCCGCTCCCCACCGACCGGCGTCTGGCCGCCTACCGCGACAGCGCGACCGACCACGGACTGGAAGAAACCTACTTCAACTTCGGCCGATACCTGCTCATATCATCGTCGCGCCCCGGCAACATGCCCGCCAACCTGCAGGGCATCTGGCACAACAATCTCGACGGACCCTGGCGCGTGGACTACCACAACAACATCAACGTGCAGATGAACTACTGGCCCGCCACCTCGACCAACCTGCTCGAATGCTTCGAACCATACATCGACTATATCCACGGACTCGTAAAACCGGGTGAAACCACCGCCCGCAACTATTGGAACGCCCGCGGATGGACAGCCGGCATCTCCACCAACATATTCGGCTTCACGGCACCGCTCAATTCGGGCGACATGACGTGGAACTACAATCCGAGCGCCGGACCATGGCTCGCATCGCAGATATGGGAATATTACGACTACACCCGCGACACCGACTGGCTTCGCGAAACGGGCTATCCCATCATAAAGTCGAGCGCCGACTTTGCCGCCGACCTGCTCTACAAGACCGGCGACACTTACACCGCCGCACCGAGCTATTCGCCCGAGCACGGCCAGTGCGACCGCGGAGCCACCTACGCCAACGCCGTCACACGCGAGATTCTGTTTTTTTATTTTTAGGCTTCCACCGTGATCGACACCGATCCGCAGTCGGTCAAAGAATGGCAGGGACTTCTCGACAGCATCAGCCCTTACCGCATAGGCAGCCACGGCCAGCTTCAGGAATGGAGCGACGACATTGACGATCCCAACGACCGTCACCGCCACACCAACCACCTGTTCGGACTCCATCCCGGACGCTCGATCAACGCCATGACCGACACCCTGCTGGCCGACGCGGCCCGCCAGACACTCCGCGAACGCGGCGACGCGGCCACCGGCTGGAGCATGGGATGGAAACTCAACCACTGGGCACGCCTCTTTGACGGCGACCACGCCTATACGCTCTTCAAGAATCTGCTGCGCCAAGGCACTGCCGACAATCTCTGGGACGTACACCCGCCATTCCAGATCGACGGCAACTTCGGCGGCACGGCCGGCATAGCCGAACTGTTCATGCAGAGCCACACCGGCACGATCAACCTGCTCCCGGCTCTCCCGTCGGACTGGGCCGACAGCCAGATAGAAGGACTGCTCGCGAGAGGCAATTTCGAAGTATCGGTGTATGCGCGCGACGGCCGGCTCGACCACGCGCTCATCAAGTCGGGCAAGGGAGGACGGTGCAAGATCGCCTACCGCGGACTTGAAACATCGGTCGACACCAAGCCCGGCGACGTAGTCCGCGTCACAGCCGACACCGAAACAGGCACCCTCACAGCGACCACCGAACGCTGACAACTACGGCCTGAGGGACACCACCCTCTCGGCCGCCACAAACCCACAGCCATGCCCCGCACCACCGACGCGGGGCATGGTTTTTCGGTATCTGCGGCAAAATTCGTAACTTTGCACCATCTCCGACAACTTCACACACACATGAAAAGACATCTTACAGCCACACTACTCATAGCATTGCTGGCGATCATCACGGCCGCAACAATGCAATCATGCTCCGGATCGGAGCCTGATCCCATACCCGAACCCGAAACCCTCGACCGCACCATACTCGTCTACATGGTGGCCGACAACAACCTCGGCTCATATTATCACATCGACGACGACAACATCGCGCAGATGGAGGAAGCCGCACGTGCCGGACACCTCAACGGAGGCAATCTGGTGGTGTATCACGACGGAGCTTCGTCCGCGCCCGAACTACGAGTCATCACTCCCGAACAGACCACCGTGGCAAAGACCTATTCGGAGGACGAATCAAGCCTGTCGGTCAGCCGAATGCAGCAGGTGATCGAAGACGTGCGCACCCTCTTTCCCGCCACAGAGCGCGGACTCGTCATGTGGAGCAACGGCACAGGATGGCTCGACGACACCGCATCGCGCTCCACGGCATCGACCTACTCTTTCGGACTGGACGACAACTCCTCGTCAGGACGTGCCACGATGAAAATCACATCGCTCGCCCAGGCTCTCGACGGAGAGGATTTCGACTTCATCTACTTCGACTGCTGCCTCATGGCCAGTGTCGAAGTGGCCTACCAGCTGCGTACGGCCACCAAAGCCATCATATCGTCGGCCACCGAACTGCCCATCGAAGGAATGCCCTATTCGGTCAACATCCCCGCCATGTTCGAGCCAGAACTCGACCTTGCGCAGATCGCCGCCAACACGCTCGACTTCTATCTCGGGCCATCGGCACAATACAACTATTGCAGCATCTCCGTAGTGATGACAGAGCCGCTGCAGCAGCTCGCCCAAGCCACCGCCGAGATAATGCGCACCGGAGCCACTCCGCCGGCCAACTACATCAGAGTGCCGTATTTCCGCCGCACCGTCCCCTCCTACACATGGGACATGGCCGACTATATCCGCGCCCTGCCGGTCGACCGCCGGCTCCTCGACGCATGGAACGAAGCCTTCGCCCGCACCGTCATCTACGCCGGAGCCACACCGCAGAGCTACGGACTCGACATGAGCCGCCACACCGGACTCGGATGCTTCATACCCTCGATCACCACCGACACCCAGGGCCGGAAATCGATCAAGTGGTACAACCACCGCGACCTCGACTGGCATAGCGACGTCACATCGCTCAACCCCTCCTACAACATCGACTGAAAACATAACACAGACTGATAATGAATCTTTACAAACTGCTCTCACAGATACCCCTGTCGCTCCCGTCCGACTCCATTCCGACTCCGGCGCAGGATCTCAAGGCACTGAAATCGCTATCGTTCGACGAACTGATCAACCGCATGGTGTCGGGACTCATCGAATTTGCCATCCATCTTGCGATAGCCATAGTGGTGTTCTATGCCGGCAAATTCGTCATCAAGCGCCTCTTCACCATCACCGCCACCATCCTCCACCGGCGCAACGTCGAGCAATCGCTGACCACATTCGTGCTGAGCCTTATCAGGATATTGCTCTACTTCATACTGATCATCACCGTGATCGGCATTCTGGGCATCAACACCTCGTCGTTCCTGGCCGTATTCGCATCGGTCGGCGTCGCAATAGGTATGGCATTGAGCGGCACCCTCCAGAACTTCGCCGGAGGCGTGCTCATAATGCTCCTCAAGCCCTACCGCATCGGCGACTATATCGAAGCGCAGGGATTTGCCGGAACAGTGACAGAGATACAGATATTCCACACCATCATCTGCACCCCCGACAACAAATCGATCATAATCCCCAACGGCGGACTCTCCACCGGAAGCATCAACAACTGGTCGCGTCAGGAATACCGCCGGGTGCAGTGG
>JAIDKJ010000037.1 GCA_029051835.1 Paramuribaculum sp.
CTACACGCGTAAGATCGTCGGCAGCGTGACATGTGTATAATACACTACAGCAGACTCTGCGCGAACGTCATCCGACCTGCATGTGCTCCGTACCGCGCTTCTGGGAAAAGGTCTACACCGTCATCGAGAGCAAGATGGCCGAGATGAATCCCCTGCGCCGGTTCATAGCCCGGCGGGCACAGAAAGTGGGCCGGCGCCGCAACCTCGACTACGCCCGGCTCGGGCTCCGCGCGCCGTGGCTTCTGGAGATGCGCTACAAGTTCTACGACCGCCTGGTGTTCACCCCGCTGCAGCGGGTGATCGGAGTGGAGCGCGGCAACATCTTCCCTACCGCCGGCGCGCCGCTGTCGCCCGCAATTACTGAATTTTTCCATTGCTGCGGCATCAACGTGCTGATAGGCTACGGCCTCTCCGAAACCACCGCCACGGTATCATGCTTCCCGCGCACAGGCTACGAGATAGGCACCATAGGCACCCCGATACCGCGGGTGCAGGTGAAGATCGGACCCGACAACGAGATACTCGTGAAAGGCCCCACCATCATGACCGGCTACTACCGCAAGCCTGAAGCCACCAAAGAAGCCTTCACCGCCGACGGCTGGCTGCGCACCGGCGACGCCGGACGCATCGACTCCACCGGCGCCATCATACTCACCGACCGTCTGAAAGACCTGTTCAAGACCTCCAACGGCAAATATATAGCCCCGCAGGCCATCGAAAGCCGTCTTGGAGAGGACAAATACATAGACCAGGCAGCCGTCATAGGCGACCGCCGCAAATTTGTCAGCGCCCTGATAGTGCCCGCTTTCGGCGAACTGCGACGCTACGCCGAAGCCCACGGCATAGCCTCGGACGACGATGTGGCGCTCGTGGCCGATCCGCGCATCCACAGCTTCTACGAAGAGCGGCTCGCAAGGCTGCTCGCCGACATGGCCCCCTACGAACAGATAAAACGTTTCACCCTGCTCCCACGGCCATTCACCATGGAGAGCGGCGAACTGACCAATACTCTGAAAATCAAGCGTCGCGCAGTCGCCGAACGCTACGCCGAAGAAATTGAACGGATGTATGTTTGACGCTTCGGCCGATTTTCACTATTTTTGCATTCATGATTACACAGGAACAACTTAAGGAAACCGCCGAGCGCACAGAGGCGCTCCGCCGATATCTCGACATAGACTCCAAGAAGATAGAAGTAGAAGAGGAGGAACTGCGCACCCACGTACCCGACTTCTGGGAACACCCCAAGGAAGCCCAGGCGCAGATGAAGAAAATCAAGGATCTGCAGGCATGGATCGAGGGCTATGCCGAGGTGGCCGACGCAGTGGAGGAGCTGACCATCGCCTTTGAATTTGTAAAGGAGGGCGACATGGACGAATCGGAACTTGACGCACTCTACGCATCGACCATCGACAAGATAGAGCGTCTGGAACTCCGCAATATGCTCCGCCGCGAAGAGGACAAGCTCGGAGTGGTGCTCAAGATCAACTCCGGCGCCGGCGGCACCGAGAGTCAGGACTGGGCGCAGATGCTCATGCGCATGTATCTGCGCTGGTGCGAGGCCCACGGCTACAAGACCTCCATGGCCAACCTGCTCGAAGGCGACGAGGCGGGCATCAAATCATGCACCATCAACGTCGAGGGCGACTTTGCCTACGGCTATCTGAAGAGCGAGAACGGCGTTCACCGCCTGGTGCGCGTGTCGCCCTACAACGCCCAGGGCAAGCGCATGACCTCGTTCGCATCGGTGTTTGTCACCCCTCTGGTCGACGACACCATCGAAGTGCGCGTGGATCCCGCCCTGCTCTCGTGGGACACATTCCGAAGCGGCGGCGCCGGCGGACAGAACGTCAACAAGGTGGAATCGGGCGTGCGCCTGCGCTACCAGTTCACCGACCCCTACACCGGCGAGAAAGAGGAGATACTCATTGAGAACACCGAAACCCGCGACCAGCCCAAAAACAAGGAGAACGCCATGCGCCAGCTGCGTTCGATACTCTACGACAAGGAACTGCAGCACCGCATGCAGGAGCAGGCCAAGATCGAGGCCGGCAAGATGAAAATCGAATGGGGATCGCAGATACGCAGCTACGTGTTTGACGACCGCCGCGTAAAGGACCATCGCACCGGCCACCAGACATCCGACGTAGGCGGAGTGATGGACGGCGACCTCGACGGATTCATCAAGGCCTATCTCATGGAGTTTGCCGCCACCGAACAGGACTGATCACGCCCGCAATCATATCCACCCGACCGAAAAAAACGCAACCGACAATGCTCTTCCTCTACCGCATCTATCAGATATGCGTGATGCTGCCGCTGATGCTGACAGCCACCGTCATCACCGCCCTGACTGCCATAGCCGGAGCCTCGCTCGGCGCCGGACGCTGGGCCGGCTACTATCCCGAACGGATATGGAGCCGCGTCATGTGCTGGCTCGCTTTCGTGAGAGTGCGCGCAGTGGGTCGCGAAAACATCGACCCGCAGCAGAGTTACATATTTGTGGCCAATCATCAGGGAGCCTACGACATTTTCACCATCTACGGATGGCTCGGACATCAGTTCCGCTGGATGATGAAGAAAGAGCTGCGCCGCATACCGCTTGTCGGCTACGCCTGCGAACGCATACAGCAGATCTACGTGGACCGCTCCACCCCTTCGGCTCTGCGCCACACCATGGAGCGGGCCGAGCGTCTGCTGAGTTCGGGTCTGTCGGTGGTAGTGTTTCCCGAAGGAGCACGCACATGGGATGGCAAAATGCGCGCATTCAAGCGTGGCGCGTTCATTCTTGCCGAGGAGTTTCATCTGCCGGTAGTGCCGCTGACGATCGACGGAGCCTTCGACGTGCTTCCGCGCTTCAAGCGCTTCCCCGTGCCTGGCACCATCACACTGACCATCCACCCGGCCATCAATCCTCCCGCCGACGGCTCGCACTACAATCTGCCCGAGCTCATGGCTCGCTGCAAGTCGACCATCGAGTCGGCGCTCCCCGACAGCTCCTCTTCCAATTAGTCAAATAAGTCAAATAAGTCAAATAAGTCAAATAAGTCAAATAAAAAAGTGTGCTTCACGATCGCGAAGCACACTTTTTTATTTGGGTCAACAGAGGCAGGATCAGTTGATCTCTATCTCATCGACGAATACGAAGGCCGGCTTGCCTTTGCCGGGATGCCAGTCGGGCATCGATGTTTCAGGCTGAATGCTCACTCTTACGTAGCGGGCGTTTACAGGCTCGAACGCAAGCGAATGTGTCACGATAGTGTTGGCGCCCTTGTCCATGCGGGGATATTCCTCGGAAGCCACCTTGGTGAAGCTCTTTCCGTCGGCGCTGACCTCTACGGTCATGCGGCGGGCGTCGAACACCCAGTCGCCCGTAGCCACGCATGTGCGCACGGTCACATCCTTTACAGTCTGCTCGCCTTCGAGGTCTACCTCGGCCACGAGATCCTTGCCGACAATGCCTACCCAGTCGCCGTTGCCGTAGCCGCTCGTGCCAAACTTGCCGTCGGTAAGCGTCATGCCACCCTTGGCCTTGTAGCGGGGATGCAGCTCGTTGAGGAGCTTCACGGGGTGGGTGGTGGCAAGGTTGAACGACACGCTGTCGACATAAACGTTGCTGCGGCCGCTCTTGCGTATGGTGACAGCCTTGACAGTGGAGGTCTTGTCGAGCTTCACGGGCTGATCGTAGAGCGTCGACTCCTCGGTAGGCTCAGAGCCGTCGAGAGTGTAGTAGATAGGAGCGTTGTCGACGGTCGAAAGCTCAAGCATGATGGCATGGCTTACGCTGTCGGGGGTGAGCGTTCCGGCTACATTGAACATGTGGCGGGCATAGTTGTAGCCGTTGGCATCGTAGTGGGCTATCATCTGCGGCATACGGCCTGCGAAGGCCTTGTAGTCCTTGGGGGCGTTGCTCCACTGCACCTCGGCCAGAGCGGCCATACGGGGCAGCTCCATATACTGTACCTGAGCGTAGGTGGGGATATATTCGGTCCAGAGATTGGCCTGCACACCCTTGATATGGGCAGCCTCCTCGGGAGTGAGATCGGAGGGAAGCGGCTCGTAGCTGTAGACGCGCTCCACGGGGAGATAACCGCCTATGGCTATCGGCTCGTTCTCGCGGTCGAGAGTCTGATAGTAGTCGAAATAGAGATACGAGTTGGGGGTCATGATGACATCGTGTCCGCGACGTGCGGCTTCCTTGCCGCCCTCCTCGCCGCGCCACGACATGACTACGGCTCCGGGAGCGAGGCCGCCTTCGAGTATCTCGTCCCAGCCGATCATCTTGCGTCCCTTCGAAGCGAGGAAGTCGCTGGCGTGGTGTATCACATAGCTCTGGAGCTTCTCCTCCTTGGTGCCGTGGCTGTCGGCCTTGAGTCCGAGCTCGCGTATCTTGGCCTGGCACTTGGGGCATTCAGCCCAGCGGGTTTTGGGGCACTCGTCGCCTCCGACATGGATATACTCCGAGGGGAAAATGTCGACCACCTCGGCAAGCACGTCGTCGATCAGCTTATAGGTAGAGTCGTTGCCGGCGCAGAGCACGTCGTCGCTCACGCCCCACTGCTGCCACACCTCATACGGGCCGCCGGTGCATCCCAGATGGGGATAAGCCTTGAGCGCTCCGAGCATGTGACCGGGCAGGTCTATCTCGGGGATGACGGTGATATGGCGGTCGGCGGCATACTTGATGATGTCGCGGGCCTCGTCCTGAGTATAGAATCCCTCCACGGGAATCGAGTCGTACTGACCCGAATTGTGTCCGATGACAGTGCCTCCGCGCTTCGAACCGAGTTCGGTCAGTCCGGGACGGCTCTTGATCTCCAGACGCCAGCCCTGGTCGTCGGTGAGATGCCAGTGGAGCGTGTTGATGTTGTGGAGGGCGAGCATGTCGATGAAGCTCTTTACGGAGTCGGTGGGGAAGAAGTGGCGCGATACGTCGAAATGCGCTCCGCGATAGGCAAAGCGGGGTTCGTCGGTGATGGTCACCGGCGGGAAGAGCACATTGCTCTGCTCAGCCTGCGGTATCGACTTGCGGAGAGTCTGTATGCCGTAGAAGGTGCCTGCGGCCGAAGAGCCGTTGATCTCTATCGATGCGTCGCCCACGGTGAGCACATAGCCTTCGGGGTTGGCGCCGCCGAGATCGTCGCGGAGCGCGATCACGTCGGATTCGGGCGCCGCGTCGGTCACTTTAAGCTCGTGTCCGGTCATCTGCTTGAGATATCCGGCAAGAAGCTCCGCGTCATTCTTCAGCGCTTCGTTGCCCGCCGGGTAGGCGATCTGAGTGGAAGCCGTGAGGTGGAATCCCTCACCGCTGCCCTCCTTCACCTCCTGCGGCAAAGGGATCACACTGTAGGAAGCAGTCTGTTCGCTCCTGCTCCCGCATGCAGCCATGACGGCGCAGATCGCCGCCACAGCCAGATACTTGATTTTTTTCATCTGGTATTTTGTGATAAATAATGTTGGTCTATCAGGTCATTGGTATTAATCCGAAGTAAGACGGTATTAGCTACAAAGATAGGCATTACTCTACGGTCGTGTCCCATATAAGTCCTTAAAAAAACGAAAAAAGACGTTTAGCCGCGCCGTAGCCGGTATTTCATGAACGGCCTAAACACAATGCTGCCGGGAAGCGCCGCATTGCGGAGCGCCTCCCGGCAGCACATATGCCGTGACCGGCCGGATCAGAACGGGAAGTTTATGCCCAGATTGAACGAGGCATTCGAACTTACGGGAAATCCCTGC
Source organism: Paramuribaculum sp. (assembly GCA_029051835.1). Taxonomy (GTDB): domain Bacteria; phylum Bacteroidota; class Bacteroidia; order Bacteroidales; family Muribaculaceae; genus Paramuribaculum. The sequence continues at coordinate 5,740 of JAIDKJ010000037.1, forward strand.
CGGGTGAGCTTGCCGAGCGTGTGATCCATACCGAGGAACATGTTGAAACCCGGCACACTGACATTGGCCATCCATCCGAACGACCATCCGAAGGTGCCTACAGCCACGTTGGCTCCGGCAGCGAAGCATCTGACAGGCTCCACATTGGCCGACAGCCTGAACTGAGTCCCCCTGTATGGTCCCTCTATGCGGGTGTAGTTGAGCAGGCCGAAAGCGAGCTTGCGGTAGACCGGAAGAGCATACCGTGCGGCCACATTGAGCGTGGCGCCGAGCATACGGGTGCGGGTGCCCTTGTCGCCACGGTCGTCAAGTTCATACAGCTCCGAGAACTGGTCGCGCAGACGGTCGAGCTCGTTGTCGAACGAATTGGGCGCATCGTCGTCGACATTGAACGTAAACGCATCGGTATTGACCGTCTTCAGGCCGCCGGTAGTGGCCCATCGGGTGTTGCCCCACGAAATGAAGCCAAGATCGAGCAGCGCTGCGGAGAATGTCCAGTCGGTCCACTCATACTGTGCGCCGAGATCAAACGCCATGCCGAAGCCGCTCGGACCGAAGCCGTCAAGATCGGCTCCCGACACATATTCGTGACCGGTGTGCTTGTTGACGTCGGTGGTATACGTCAGCCCCTTGACCGAAGCATATATATCGGCATCGGTGCGTGCCGTCCACTCGTTTTCCCCTAAAGTGAGATCGGCCTTATGGAAATCGGCATCGACATTGCCCATTCCGACGAGAAATTTCACGGCCGCTCCCACGCGCAGCCCCTTGACCTGAGGTATCTCGCGTGAATGATTGAACGCAAGCTC
>JAIDKJ010000371.1 GCA_029051835.1 Paramuribaculum sp.
AAGAAACTGCCGGAGTTTCTCTTCGGGCGGCAGATCGGACTGTGCCGTCAGCCTTATGCGCTCTACCTGTCGCTCGCTTTCGCGCTCGATCACGGCGTTGTATATCTCAAGCTTGTTTTTGAAATAGGTGTAGATGGTGCGCCTCCCCTTGTCAGAGGCGGCCGCAATATCGTTCATCGTAGTGTTCTCGACGCCTTTGTGCACAAACAGCTGTCGGGCCACATCTATGAGCTTTTCGCGAGTTTTCAGTACCATATCTGCACAATTGCTCTTTCGTGTGCGAAATTACTCAAAATTGTCGAATTAACATCTATTGTGGGTCTGTTTTTAGTTTTTTGGAAGTATATGCGGCGCTTTTTTAGTAATTTCGCGACCTGAAATTCAATCCTGACCTAATCTTACTTAATGATAAAATACAGAATAGTCCGTAGGGTGATATTTGCCGCGCTGACCGTGGCTGCAGCCGTGTCAGCCAATGCCGCCGCTCCGGCGTCGCCGCTGGGCGTCAGTGGCGTCAGCGAATCGCATCTCGGCATATATATAGCCGATATAGCTACCGGCGAAACGTTGCGCGAGATCAACAGCAGCAGGGCGTTTGTGCCCGCAAGCATAACGAAAGCCCTGACGTCGGCATCGGTGCTGACCCTCATGAACTCCTCCGACCGTTATGAAACACGTGTGGAGGCGGTGGGTGAGATTACCGACGGCGGTATCCTTGAGGGTGATATTGTGGTGCGCTGTGTAGGAGATCCTACTGTCGAATCGGCTTATTTCGATGAATCCCGAGGATTCTCCGACAGTATAGCCGCAGCCGTGACTGCCGCCGGAATAAAAAGAATAAAGGGCACGGTGGTGATAGATTCATCGATGGTGCCTGATGAGCGGGTGCCCGACGGATGGGCCGATGAGGATATTGTGTGGCCCTACGGGACATCGCATCATGCCGCTAATTTCCGCGACAACAAGTTTGTGCTTACTCTCCCTTCGCGGAAGTCGATGCCTTATGTGCCGGGACTGCAGGTGACCCACACTCCGGCCAAAGGTTCGCTGAAGGTCGATCGGAAAAAAGATTCCAATGTCATAATATCGCGCGGCACTCCCCGTCGCAACGGCGAGAGCATCACCGTGTCTATGCCCGATCCTTCGGCAGTAATGCGTCATGAGATCATTCAGACGCTCGTCAAGAGTGGGGTGGAGACAGCCGACACACCGGTATCGTGCGAAAATGATGAGGTGGCCACTCTGTATGTTCATCGCTCTCCGGTGCTCGTCGATATTTTGCGAAGTCTGATGTACAGGAGCGACAATATGATGGCTGAGGCGATGTTGAGGTCGGTGGCGCCCGGTCAGTCGCGCATGTCGGCCGTTAAGACAGAGCTTGATATGTGGGAGACGCGCGACGTCGATACGCAGTGTGTGGTGATCGAGGACGGCAGTGGACTCTCGCGTAATGATCGTCTGACGCCGATGTTTCTTGCAAACGTGTTTACATGGATGGCATCGCACTACAAAGCTCCCGATTACGTGAGTCTGTTTCCTAAAGCCGGATGCGACGGCACTCTCAAGAGTTTTCTCCGCGACACCCCTCTTGAAGGACGTGTGGCGCTGAAAACCGGAAGTATGAGGGGAGTGCAGTCATATGCCGGCTATATGCTCGGCAACGACGGGCAGCCTACCCATGTCATAGTGATAATAGTCAACGGCTTTACTTGCGGAAGAACTGCTTTGAAGACCGGAATAGAGGATATGCTGCTGTCGATGTTCGCTCCTGACTATGTTCGACCGGTCAAGCAAGTGACAACACCCAAGAAAAAGAGTGCGGGCGCCCGAAAGAAATCCCGGACTTCACGGACATCTTCGAAGAAGAAACGGCGTGCATGATAGAGGATTTGTTGCTCTTTCCGAAATAATAAGTAATTTTGTGTCTGAAACCAAAAGCATTGAATAGATATGTATAGCAGCGATAAAGCCCGACAGATACTTACCCTTGCTCTCGAGATAGAGGGTCTGGCTCTCCTGATACAACGCCGCGGTGACCTTGTCAACCCGGAAGTGAATTGCATTTTGCACGACAAAGCTTTGAGCCTGCTCAAACTGACCAAGGTCATTGCCGGTCAACAGGCACATGACGATACCGTCGTTTCCGCTGATTCAGAGTCATCGGCTGTCAGCGCCGAGCCTGCAATATCGACAGCGCAGTGTGTGGAAGAGAAGTCCGAGAAGAATCCGTCGACAGAACCGGCTGAAGATAAAACGCATGATAATGCGGCAGAGGATGAGGCTTCGGCTGCGGATGACGACTTCGTATGCCGGCCGACGGCCGATAGGGCATCGGCCGATGAGATGGCGATAGCCGATTCGGCTGTCGAGGAAGAGGTGGCCGACAGCGGCGATGACGTACTGACAGATCAGAAAGCCACCGAACCGGTTCCCGCTACCGCTTCAGCGACGGCG
>JAIDKJ010000372.1 GCA_029051835.1 Paramuribaculum sp.
CGGCGTGGCTGGGGGGCGCGGAGCTGGGTATACGAGACAGATCTGGAATCGGTGGAGCGTCCGCGCATCTCGCATGCTATCGCGGAGGCTCGCGATAAGGGTGACCTTTCGGAGAATTCGGAATATGACGCCGCCAAGGAGGCTCAGGGCCTGCTCGAAATGAAGATAGCCCAGCTGAAGGATCTGGTGGCAAATGCACGCATCATCGACGAGAGCTCGCTCAACAACGAGGAGGTGCAGATACTCAACCGCGTGAAAATCAAAAATGTGGCCAACGGCATGGTGATGGAATACACTATCGTGGCCGACAGCGAGGCCAACGTCAAGGAAAAGAAAATCGGCTCGTCGACTCCGATAGCCCAGGGATTGCTCGGCCACAAGCTCGGCGAGCAGGTGGAGATCAAGGTTCCGGCCGGACTGATGAAGTTTGAGATCGTGGAAATTAATTTCTGATCATATATAATTCCGATCCGATATGGCAACGATATTCACAAAGATAATCGACGGCGAGATACCTTGCTACAAGGTAGCCGAGGACGACAAGCATATAGCTTTTCTCGACATCAATCCGGTGACTCCCGGCCATACGCTGGTGGTGCCGAAGCGCGAGGTCAGCTATCTGTTTGACCTTGAAGATGACGAATACGTGGCTCTTGAGCTTTTTGCAAAAAAGGTGGCCAAGGGTCTGCGCGAGGCCATGCCGTGCAAGCGCATCGGCGTGACGGTCATCGGTCTGGAGGTGCCCCACGCTCATATCCACCTGCTGCCTATAACGACCGAGGCCGACATGGATTTCCATCACAAGAGCCAGCTGCCCGGCGAGGAGATGGAGTCGATCTGCGCCCGGATCAGAGAGGCTGTGGCCAAAGTGGACTGAACCCGATAGGCCGGCGGCGGGAGTCGTCACTGCCCGGCGCCGGCTTCACTTTATATCTCTACTACCCATAAAAATCAAGCATTTTTCTGCTATACCATTATCACGCTATCTTGAATCATTATCATGGCACGACTTTCTGAAAAAATCGGTTATGGTTTCGGCGATATGGCATCGTCGATGTTCTGGAAGATATTCAGCTTCTTCCTCCCGTTCTTCTATAGTAATATATTCGGTCTGAGTCTGATCGACGCAGGCATGCTGATGCTTGTCACCCGTGTGTGGGACGCCGTGAGCGATCCGATGATGGGTGTGATCTGCGACCGCACCCACACCCGCTGGGGCAAATACCGTCCTTATCTGCTCTGGATAGCGCTTCCTTTCGCCGTGTGCGGAGTGATGCTGTTCATGACTCCCGATACCGGCTACGGCTTCAAGCTCTTCTGGGCCTACTTCACCTATATACTCATGATGACATGCTATACGGCTATCAATGTGCCCTATGGCGCGATGCTCGATGTGGTGACTACCAGCTCGCAGGAGAAAACCGTCTTTTCGTCCTACCGCATGTTTTTTGCCTATGCGGGCAGCTTCATAGCGCTGCTGGCGTGGGAGCCGCTGTGCGGACTGTTTAACGGTACCGGCGCCGGCACTGCTCTCGAATCGTGCAGTCCGCGGGCCTGGACTCTGGCCATGACCGTGATCGGAGGAGCATGCTGCCTGCTGTTTATACTGTGTTTCGTCATGACCCGCGAGGTGGTCGATTCGCGGTCGAAGGCGTCGGTGGGCAAGGACTTCCGCACGCTGATGACCAACCGTCCGTGGTGGATAATGAACGGTGTGGCGATCTTCAATAATTTCTACAACATCATACGCGGTTCGGCGGTGGCCTATCTGTTTGCCAACATCATCGGAGGTTCGCACGATGTGAAGATACTGACGTTCGCTCTGACGGCCGGCGTGTTTCTATGCATAGGCGAGCTGGTCAATATGGTCAGTGTGCCTCTGGCTGTGCCTCTGTCGATGAAATGGGGCAAGAAGTCGACATTCATGTCGGCTCTGCTGGTGATCATAGCCACGAGCGTGGCGTTCTGGTTCTGCCCGGCAACTACCGGCGGTGTCTGGGCTATGGTCGGGCTTCAGGTGGTGTTTGCTGTGGCTCTCGGCGTGGTGTCGCCGCTGGTATGGAGCATGTATGCCGATGTGGCCAACTATTCGGAGCTTGTCAACGGCTCCGCTTCGACCGGCCTGATCTTCTCGTCGGCTTCGATGGCGCAGAAATTCGGCAGCGCATTCGGCGGTGCGGCTGTCATGTGGCTGCTCAGCGGGTTCGGATATGACACGGCTCCGGGCGCGGTACAGCCCCAGCTGGCTCTCGACGGCATCATGGCCATGATGAGTTTCATTCCTGCCGGACTGGCTGCGGTGGCTTTCTTGCTGCTGTGGCGCTATCCGCTGACGAGCGCGCGCATGGAGCAGATCATGTCGGAGCTGAAGGTTTTGAGAATGAAGCCGGCCGACGGTCCGCGCAAGGACGCTATGGAGGATTTCGCCGATCTGCCCTGACGACGAAATACATCTAAACTGGGCCACAATAATAAATAGATGCGGGTCAAAAAAGAGAGGGTTAAAATGTATTTTCTGTTCATCACACCTACACCTATGTCCTCACTTACCATCGAAAATGGAAAGTCAAGACAAAACTGTCATCGCCAGGCGGTATTGATATGATCATAAGAGTCGATAATATTAAAATAGTCTGCAATATTTTGTAACTTTGCACATCCGTTGCAAAGAGCGGACAAAAACAAGTTTCAACAGATATCATACAGACATATATGAGAGTCGCAATCGTGGGCGCTTCGGGCGCCGTAGGCCAGGAGTTTCTCCGAGTGCTTGAGGAGCAGAATTTTCCTATCGACGAGCTGCTGCTGTTCGGTTCGAGCCGCAGTGCGGGCCGTAGCTTCAACTTCAGAGGCAAGGAGATCATAGTTAAGGAACTGCGTCATAATGACGACTTCAAAGGAGTGGACATCGCTTTCACTTCGGCCGGAGCCGGCACATCGAAGGAGTTTGCCGAAACGATCACGAAGCATGGCGCTCTGATGATCGACAATTCAAGCGCTTTCCGTATGGATGCCGATGTGCCTCTGGTGGTGCCTGAGGTCAACGGTCAGGACGCTTTCAATACTCCCCGCGGCATAATAGCCAACCCCAACTGCACTACCATACAGATGGTGGTGGCACTGAAGCCTATCAACGATCTGTCGAAGATCACCCGCGTACATGTGGCCACATATCAGGCTGCAAGCGGCGCCGGGGCGGCGGCGATGGATGAGCTTGTGGAGCAGTACGCCCAGCTCGGACGCGGCGAGGAGCCGACGGTCAGCAAGTTTGCCTATCAGCTTGCCTATAACGTGATACCCCACATCGACGTGTTTACCGACAACGGTTACACCAAGGAGGAGATGAAGATGTTCAACGAAACACGCAAGATCATGCACGAGCCGGAGCTGTCGGTGAGCGCCATGTGTGTGCGTGTGCCGGTGATGCGCGCCCATTCGGAGGCTGTGTGGGTTGAAACCGAACGCCGCATCGGCGTCGACGAGGCCCGCAGTGCGTTTGCCTCCGCCGAGGGCCTGGTGGTGATCGACGATCCTGCCAACAAGAAGTATCCGATGCCGCTCGACACGGCCGGATGCGATCCGGTCTATGTGGGCCGTATTCGCGAGGATCTGGCCAACGAGCGTGGTCTGTCGTTCTGGATCGTAGGCGACCAGATCAAGAAAGGCGCTGCCCTCAATGCTGTGCAGATCGCCCAGTATCTGCTGGCTCACGGCAAGAAATTCGGAGCCTGACCGCGGTATGGCGCTCGTTCCGGCCATACATTCCTCGACTCCTCTGCTGACATCGCCGGTTCCTATATTTCTGGCGGTGCTGCTGATAATTCTCGTCACTCCGATCGTGCTCAATAAGCTGCGGATTCCGCAGGTGATCGGTCTGATAGTGGCGGGCGTCACGGTCGGGCCCTACGGGTTCAATCTGCTGGCGCGCGACATGAGTTTCGAGGTGTTCGGTCAGGTAGGTCTGTTCTATCTGATGTTTTTGGCCGGCATAGAAATAGATATGTACCACCTGAAGAAAAACCTCCGCAAGGGGTTGGTCTTCGGGTTGTACACTTTTATGATACCACTTGCTCTCGGCGCGGTGGCGTCGGGGATCCTTCTCGGTCTGGACGCTTTGACGGCCGTGCTCATGGCCTCGATGTTTTCGGCCCATACGCTGATAGCCTATCCGATAGTGTCGCGCTTCGGCCTGACGCGCTCGGCTCCGGTGGTGATAGCGATAGCCGGCACGATATTTACCGTGCTGGGGTCGCTGATAGTGCTGGCTGGGGTGGTCGGGACGTTCCACGACGGCGAGTTCCGCATAAGCGGCACTCTCAAGCTTCTGGGGCTGTTGGCGGCCTACTGTATAGTGCTGGTGTATGCCTATCCGCGGCTGACGCGGTGGTTTTTCAAGCACTGGAATGACAGCATCCTCCAGTATGTCTACGTGCTGGCGATGATGTTCACTGCCGCACAGCTTGCCATCTGGGCCGGTATCGAGGGGGTGTTCGGCGCCTTTTTCGCCGGTCTGGTGCTGAACCGTTACATTCCGGCGCGCTCTCCGCTTATGTCGCGGATAGAGTTTGTCGGCAACGCCATCTTCATTCCGTATTTCCTGATAGGCGTGGGGATGCTGATCAATGTCGGCGTGGTGACGCGGGGATGGTCGACGCTTTACGCCGCCGGAGTGATGTCGGGCGTGGCAATGTGCACCAAGTGGCTTGCCGCATTCGTCACGCAGCGCACGTTCGGCATGAACAGTGTGGAGCGTTCGATGATGTATCAGCTGAGCAACGCGCATACGGCTGTGGCGCTCGCTGTGGTGATGATAGGCTACGGCATGAGGCTGTTTGACGAGGTGATACTCAACGGTACGGTGATAATGATACTGGTGACCTGCACGGTGTCGTCGATCGGTTCTTCAAGGGCCGCAAGCCGCCTGAAGGTGATGGCTCTCGAAGAGGAGGCCGACGACGGATCGCGCGCTGCCGATCATGGCCGCAAGCGTGAGAATGTGCTTATACCGGTGGCGAATCCGGTGACGGCGCGCGAGCTTGTGGATCTTGCGCTGCTTATGCGCGACCGCGGGCGCGCTAACGGAAAGGTGTATGCTCTGCATGTGCGCAATGACAATTCGGCTGCGTCGCGTTCGCTCGGACGGGTGTCGCTTGACACGGCCGAAAAGGCGGCAGCGAGTGTGGATGCGGGTATAGAGCCGATAGACCGTTACGACCTGAATTTCGTGACGGGAGTGGTGAACACCATCGAGGAGCGCGACATAGACAGGGTGATTATCGGATTGCATCGCCGCACGACGATAATCGATTCGTTTTTCGGCGACAAGTTGCCGAATCTTCTGCGCGCCACCAACAAGATGCTCGTCATATCGCGGTTTTTCATTCCGGTCAACACTATCGCGAGGATAGTGGTGGCTGTCCCTGCCAATGCCCAGTATGAAACCGGATTTCAGGCGTGGGTGACGGCTCTGTGCAATCTGGCCTCGCAGCTCGGATGCCGGCTGATATTCTGCTGCAGCGATCCGACGCGGCGCTTCGTAGAGGCGGTGATAAAGCGGGGGCAGTATGAGATACGCTCCGAATACCGCAAGGTGGAGGACTGGGACGACTTCCTGATGCTGTCGAACAAGGTGCTCGACGACGACCTGTTTGTGGTGGTCAATGCACGGAGGGCGTCGGTGTCGCACGCCGGCTATCTCGATTCGATGCCTGAATTTTTGCAGAAATACTTTGCGAGCAACAATATGATAGTGATCTATCCCGAGCAGTTCGGCGAACGGATGGAGGAGATGACGATGACCGATACGCTGACCACCGATATAGCCACGGTGAGCTCACCGCTATGGCTGCGGGTCAACTCGGTGTATAACAGGCTTGTGAAGCTGAAGAAGAGGGTGACTCAGCGCGGGCGCCGTCAGAAGATTGATCTGTGATGTGGCTTTTGTGCGGGCCGGCCTCAGCGATAGGTGTCGGTCAGCTCGTGGAGGTGCCGGTAGATGTCGGTGTCGACCGGAGTGAGGCTTACGTTGCGACGCGCCATGACACGCCGCGCTGTGTCGACAAATTTTTCGAACGATACTTCTGTCATCGCTGCTGTCGATCCTTCGGTGAACGACGGCACGAAGTTGCGCGGATATCCTGAGCCGTGGAAGTTGACTCCGACTCCGAATACGGTAGCGGTGTTGATCATCGTGTTGGCGCCTGTCTTGGAGTGGTCGCCCATGATGATGCCGCAGAACTGGAGTCCGGTGCGCTGGAAGCGGCGTGTGGGGTAGTTCCAGAGTTTGATCTCCGTATAGTCGTTTTTGAGATTCGAGGCTACGCATCCTGCGGCGATGTTGCACCATTCGCCGATCACGGCATTGCCGAGAAATCCGTCGTGAGCCTTGTTGGAGTAGCCGATGATGACTGTGTTGGCCACCTCTCCGCCTACTTTTGAATGCGGGCCGATGGTTGTGGCTCCGTATATGCGCGCTCCCATTTTTATCTGTGCTCCTTCGCATAGGGCGAGTCCGCCGCGTATGCACACGCCTTCCATCACCTCCGATCCGGCGGCGAGGTATACCGGGCCGTTGTTGAGATTGACTATCGCTCCCTCCATGATGGCTCCCGGCTCTATGAAGAGCCGCGACGGATCGCCGATGATTGTGTTGGAGGGCGACGGCTCGGCTGATTGGCGTCCGGCGGTGAGCAGCGTGAAGTCATAGTCGATCGCGGCGGCGTTGAGCTGGAATATGTCGTATGGACGGGTGACGCGCAGCGGTATCTCGTCGAGCTGTATCCGTTCGGACGGTTCCTCGTCGAGCGGGCATCGGCGCGCTATCTCTTCGTCGTGGAACATCAGTGCCTGCCCTTTTTCGAGGTTTTCTACGCCATTCACTACTCCCGGGGTGGGGAAAAAATGAGCCGAGACGATGAAGCTGTCATCGTCGGGCGATGATATTGCCGGATATTTGACCGACAGATAGTCGGCTGTCATGTAAGAGTAGACGGCGGGCAGGGTCATCTCCCATTTCTGCCGCAGTGTGAGTATGCCGAGGCGCAGATCGGCCACTGAGCGGGTGAATGTCAGCGGAAGGAGGTTGTCGCGCACTTCGGGCACGTCGCGTAATATGATGTTGAGCATGAGATCGATGATTGGGTGTTTGTCAATGTGTCTGCGAAGTTACAAAAAAGTTACGGTGTAGGTGCGGCTCTGTGCTGAAAATTTGCACGAACGTCCTCTTTTGGCTGTATTTTCGGCAAAGAGAGCCTCAATGAGTTTTGAATTGTGAAATAAACTTAAATCGTAAGCCGGGCTTTGTGCGGCCTGCGGAAAATAAATCTTCAGAAAAAGCGCGAATTGTTTGCGTATTAGAAAATTAGTGAGTAATTTTGCATCGCTTTAATGGACAAAGTGTGCAATCTCGGCTGTAACTGTCTGTAGGATAGTGGGTCGTGGTTGGTCGCGCTGAGTGTGTGAAAAGCTTATTCGCAAGAATTAAAGAACGAAAACAGTAATAAACGAAAAGTTAAAAAGTAAAAGACTAAGATGCCTACTATTCAGCAATTAGTAAGAAAAGGGCGTGTAGCCCTCCAGGACAAGAGCAAATCTCCGGCCCTGGACTCCTGTCCGCAGCGTCGCGGTGTCTGCGTGCGCGTTTACACCACAACCCCCAAAAAGCCTAACTCGGCCATGCGTAAGGTGGCTCGTGTAAGACTGACCAACGGCAAGGAGGTGAACAGCTACATTCCCGGTGAAGGACACAACCTGCAGGAGCACTCGATCGTGCTGGTTCGCGGTGGCCGTGTGAAGGATCTTCCCGGTGTTCGCTACCACATCGTTCGCGGTACGCTCGACACAAGCGGTGTGAAGGATCGCACTCAGCGTCGCAGCAAATACGGTGCGAAGCGTCCGAAAGCCGCTAAGAAATAAAACTGCGCAGGAATAAGCCTGTTTCTTACAGAATTCCCCGGCGTGCGGGGAATGAAAACAAAGTTTTTAACTTCGTTTTTGATTTACTGGAAGGCTAATTCAAGGTTGAGTAAACGGGCGCCGGAGGGCGCTGTCGGTTGAAGAAGAAAGATGCAGCAACCAAGCAAACAAAAACAACACTTAAATTAAAAATGAGAAAAGCAAAGCCAAAGAAGCGGATTGTATTGCCCGATCCGGTGTTTAACGACGTTCGCGTGTCGAAATTTGTGAATCATCTGATGTATGACGGCAAGAAGAACACCGCTTACACTATATTCTACAGCGCTCTCGAGACTGTAAAGACCAAGCTCCCCAACGAGGAGAAGACCGCTCTCGAGATCTGGAAGAAAGCTCTGGAGAACATCACTCCTCAGGTGGAGGTGAAGAGCCGCCGCGTGGGTGGCGCCACATTCCAGGTGCCCACCGAGATCCGTCCCGATCGCAAGGAGTCGATTTCCATGAAGAACCTTATCTCTTACGCTCGCAAGCGCGGCGGCAAGACGATGGCCGACAAGCTGGCCGCCGAGATCGTCGACGCCTACAATGAGCAGGGTGGCGCATTCAAGCGCAAAGAGGATATGCACAAGATGGCCGAGGCCAACCGTGCTTTCGCTCACTTCCGCTTCTGATATAAAGCGTGCGTGACCAATACTACAACGAAAACGACACAACACCAAATAATCAATGGGAAAATCTGACGAACAACTGAAGTATACCCGTAACATCGGTATTATGGCTCATATCGACGCCGGCAAGACGACGACTTCTGAGCGCATACTTTTCTATACGGGTCTGACTCACAAAATAGGTGAGGTGCACGACGGCGGCGCCACCATGGACTGGATGGAGCAGGAGCAGGAGCGTGGTATCACCATCACTTCGGCAGCTACTACCGCATTCTGGAAGTATGCCGACGAAAAATACAAGATCAATCTTATCGACACTCCGGGACACGTGGACTTCACCGTGGAGGTGGAGCGTTCGCTGCGTGTGCTCGACGGCACTGTCGCTACATTCTGTGCCGTTGGTGGCGTAGAGCCTCAGTCGGAAACCGTATGGCGCCAGGCTGACAAGTATAACGTTCCCCGTATCGGCTATGTCAACAAGATGGACCGTTCGGGCGCAAACTTCTTCGAGGTTTGCCGCCAGCTGAAAGAGGTGCTCGGCGCCAATCCCTGCCCGATCCAGATACCTATCGGCGCTGAGGAGACTTTCAAGGGCGTTGTCGACCTTATCCGCATGAAGGCTATCTTCTGGCACGATGAGGCTATGGGTGCTGAATATTCTGTAGAGGATGTCCCTGCCAATCTGCTCGACGAGGCTCAGGAGTATCGCGACAAGATGCTCGAGAAGATCGCCGAGTTTGACGACGCTCTGATGGAGAAATATTTCGACGATCCCTCGACGATAACTGAA
>JAIDKJ010000373.1 GCA_029051835.1 Paramuribaculum sp.
ATGGTGCGGTCGAGGTAGGAGTTGAGATCGCCCACGGAGAGCATGCCCAGACGCGGAGAGTCGCTTTTGAATCCGCACAGCTTCATGAGGGTACGCGAGAGCCACGATGTGAAAGCCGACACGGGCCAGAGAAGCAGATAGAACAGGTAGATGGGGAAGGCGAACACCCGGAGCGATATGTTGGGGTTGATGCGGAATATGGTCTTGGGGAAGAATTCGCCGGTGATGAGGATGACTCCGGTGGAGATGAGGGTGGACAGTATGAGCACCACCGCCTGGTTGAGATGATAATGCTCCAGCCAGCATTTCTCGATAAAGAATGCGGCTCCCATGCCGTAGATGACGAGCATGATGTTGTTGCCCACAAGGATGGTGGATATGAAGAAATCGGGGTCGGCGTAGAAGCGTCCGAGGATGCGGCTGAGCATTCCTCCCTTCTTGACGTCAAGCTCCACCCTGACACGGTCGGAGGTGATGTAGGCTATCTCGGTGCCTGAGAAGAGGGCCGAGAACATGAGGGAAACGAGGGTGAGTATGAGCCAGGCTACAGGTGTCATTGTTGGTCGTTGATCTTGATTTTATGCGGTCGTTGCGGAACGTGTTTGCGGGGCTGTCGCGCTGTGTCGGCGACGGCTTTGGCTTTGGCCGGTGTCGGACCGGATACGGCGGCCTCGTCCTTGCGCTTGCGGTCGGAGGGACGCTGCCTTACCGCGGCCGAATCGGCTACGGCAGGCGCAGTGTGTGAGGCCGAGTCGGAAGCTGCGTCGGCTGCGCCTCCGGGTGTGAACTGCTGCACGGGGAGTATCGCCGACACGTTGCGCACCCGGAAGTCGGTCATCGAGTTGTTGGACTCGAATCCGTATCCCTCCATCACGCGGTCGGAGCGCTCTATGCGGATAAACGAATCGGAATAGACCTTGCCGCGCCGCTGGTCCCAGAAGAGCTGTGAGGTGAGGAAGCGTTCGGAGGCCATGTTGGTGACTCTGACATGTCCGTCGAGCCGCCATAGCTGCTTGACCTTGAAATATGTGGCGGAATCGCAGTCGATCGTCGCCTCGCGGTTGAAGAAATCGTCGAAACGCTCCAGATGCAGGCCGGAGGGGAACCGCCAGCGGCTCTCTCGCGCCTCGTCGTAGACGAGCCAGAGGGGGGTCACCACACGGTAGCGTGTGATGCCGGAGTCGGATATGAGAGTGCTCACGTCGGTGGTGGTCATTGTGGCCACCTGTTCGGGATCGACATTGGCGGTGTACTCGCGGTGGTCATCGCCTCCGCAAGCAGTCATGGGCCATGAGCACAGCGCTACGGCAGCTCCGGCCACAAACGGCAATATCCTCATCGATGCCTTTGGCATCAGTCGATCTTACGCTTGAGGAACCACATCTCGTTGAAGTTGATGCCGAGAGTGATGCTGAAATAGTTTTCCTTGACCATAGCCACCGGATGAGCCTGACGACGACGGTATTCGAAGCCGAGGTTGATGACGCTCTTGGTGGAATAGGTGGGGAAACCGAAACCACAGGCTACGCCATAGTCGCGGACGTGGTTGCCGCCGATGGTGATATAGTCGCGATTGTAGAATGCTCCGAGGCGATAGGTGATGGCCTGGAAGTAGGAACCGCGTTCACGCGGACGGAACTGCGCTCCGAGAGCCACCTTCCAGCGGTCGGCATAGACGGTGGAGGGGAAATCGGACATTTCGGCAAATTTGGCCTTGGCCCACGGCTGATAAGTGAAGTCGGCCTCCACGAGCAGCTTGTTGGCATGGCGATAGTTGACGCCGACGCCCCATGTGGACGGGAGCGAGAAGTTGCGCCGCAGGCTGATATCCTGAAGCGTGTCGGGCTTCTCGTTGCTCGACACATCGTATTTAATCACTTTGGCGCTGCCGAGCAGATCCTTGCCCGGAGCGAAGACCAGTCCGACTCCGATATAGCGGTCGGGGGCGATTTTCTGCTCGTATTGCAGTCCGAGCTGCACACGGAAGTCGCGCACCTGCAGCTCCTGACGGAATAGCGCCGAGAATCCGCCGTCGGGATTGATATACACTTCGTTGCTGTTGGTGCCGAAGAGATATGAGAAATTAAATCCGGCCGATAGTCCGCCGACGATATTATAGGCTGCTCCGACGTAAAGCTGGTTGAGTCCGCCCGATCCCTGCTGAGTGTAGGATCCGTTGTTGATGTCGGATCCGAAAGCATATCCTACGGATGAGAAGGGAAGCAGGCCGAAGCTGGCTCCGATGCGCTTGCTTATGGGGAACTGCATGGTGACATACTCGAGTCCGCCGCCGTTGTCGCTGAAGCGGTTGTCGCCCTGCGTACGGTTGAAAACAGTAAAGTCCACTCCCATATCGAAGAGGAATGTGAGCGAGTCGACACGCGAATACGAGGCCGGATTCATGACGTTGATGGATCGTCCCGAACCGAGCGCGTAGCCCACTCCTCCCATCTGTCGCTGGGCCGATGTGGCATTGTCGCTGAGCGTGCCGAATCCGAATCGTGAATAGGGGCTGGTAGTCTGTGCGCAAACGGTGGCGCATGCTATTGAAGCCGCTGCGATGGCGGCCGCGAGTCTGCTA
The DNA here is from genome assembly GCA_029051835.1 of Paramuribaculum sp. Classification (GTDB taxonomy): domain Bacteria; phylum Bacteroidota; class Bacteroidia; order Bacteroidales; family Muribaculaceae; genus Paramuribaculum. Next base: position 2,582 of record JAIDKJ010000373.1, read on the forward strand.
TTTATGTTCATTGTATGTGATTATTCTGTTGAGTCCGCGACTGACGAGTTCGGGATCGACCGTCGCGTCGAAATCGATCAGTTTGCTGATTTCTCCGGCCCATCCGCCTGTGAGGACGGTGTGGGTGCCTTCGGGAAGATGCGCCCTGTAGTAGGACAGCGCTCCGACAATGCCATAGACCGCTCCGAGTATCATGGCCGAGGGGGTGTCGAATCCGAGGAATGTGTCGTAGTCGATATTGCGCGGCACTTCGACCTGGGGCAGTCGTGCGGTGTAGCGGTGAAGCGCGTCGAGCCTCATGCGCATTCCCGGTGCGATGTTTCCGCCGATGAAATGCCCGTCGGCTGTCACGGCGTCGTATGTGACAGCCGTACCCGCGTCGACCACCAGCAGCGGTCGGCCTGCAAAGGAGGCCCATGCCCCGACGGCCGCCGCGATGCGGTCGGTGCCGAGCGTGCACGGTGTTCGGTAGTCGATGGCTATCGGCAGCGGGGTGGCGTTGGTCAACCGGCTGACATTGTCGGCATATTTGGCGATGATGTCGGTCAGTCGGCTCTCCTTGGCCGATACGGAGCAGAACATGGCGTTGGCCGGACGTCCGTAGGGCGCGAGGAAACGCTTGATATGGGCGCATGTGATGGTCGGCTCCACGATCTGGTCGATGAGCCTGTCGCCGTCCCACAGGGCCACCTTGGCGGCCGAGTTGCCCTGATCTATGGTGAGGTTGAGTGACATTTCGCCGCAAAATTAACAAATTCCACCGAATTATGCCTCTTTGTGGGCAAAGTGTGTGTGGCCGTCGGCGGCTTTTAACTCTTTTTACCCTTGTGTGCAGCCTGCCGTGCCGCTCTCGGCAGCATCAGCGATGCGTAGGCCTCAATGGCTCCTCCGGCGAGCGTGAATGCCATCCAGTCGGTCTGCCCGGGGTACCAGAACATGAAGAACGCTCCGACTCCGAACATTATGGCCGCCCACAGCTCGAGGCGGCAGAGGCGACGCACCCGCAGATCGGCCGATGGCGCTTTGGCGCAAGCGCGGCCAATTATGGCCATAACGGCTCCGGCCGCATATATCCACCGGTACATGCCCGGGGCAATCTTCAGAAGCGGCATGGCCGTGGCCGCGAACACGAGCAGCAGCCCGGCCACGGCGATCCATTGCGCCCATGGGCGCTGAGATGATGTATTGTTCATTCTACAAGGAATATATCTTCGTTGGGACGCTGCATGTGGTATTGCTCGCGGACGATCCGCTCCATCGTTTCGGGATCGGTGCGGAGCCGCTCGTTGAGCGCCTCGTAATAGCGTAGTGTGTCGTAGTTGGCGGCTATCTCAGCCTGAAGCCGGTCGATCTCCTTCTGGTAACGGTAATTGTCGAGAATCGAATTGTCGTTGAAGAAGAGCACGTAGACGAGCACTCCCGTCATCAGCACGAAGGGGAGGTTGACATATCGTCGGGTCCAGCTCCATAGGTCGGTCAGTCGTTCGCTCATATTCGTTTGGTCAGCATCGGGTTTACCCGCAACTAATTTCTGCGAGCTGCTTATCGTGGCAAAGTTACATATAAATCGTGAGAATCCTGCGTGTGAACCGATCTTATTTTATGGCTTCGCCGGCCATGCCCATGCGGTGGCCGCGCGAAAGTGAATGAACTTTAGGTGATTTATTCAATAATTTTTACTTAACTTTGCGGCGCGTTGGGTAAAATCCCTGCGCACCATGAAACTAAGAACAATCAATCACAGTGCAATTGCAAGCAAAAGCATCATGACAGAAGAGACAAAAGTGCGGGCCATGGACAAAGTGGTGGTCCGCTTCTCGGGTGATTCGGGCGACGGCATGCAGCTCGTTGGCAATATTTTCACCAACGTTTCAGCCGGCATCGGCAATCAGGTATCGACCTTCCCCGACTATCCGGCGGAAATACGTGCCCCCCAAGGCTCACTTGGAGGCGTATCGGGATTTCAGGTGAGTGTGGGCACGGGAGTGCATACCCCTGGCGACCAGTGCGACGTGCTGGTGGCGATGAATCCCGCCGCCCTCAAACAGAACTGCCGTTATGTGAAGGAGGGCGGAGTGATCATCGTGGACATCGACTCCTTCAAACAGGCCGACCTCGACAAGGCAAAATTCACGACAGACGATCCGTTCGGCGAGCTGGGCATCCGCGCCCAGGTGCTGGAAGTGCCTGTGACTACCCTCACGAAGGCCGCTCTGGCCGACGGCGCCCTCGAAAACAAGAGCGTGCTGAAATGCCGCAACATATTCTGTCTGGGCCTCGTATGCTGGCTGTTTGACCGCCCGCTGCCGGCAGCCGTGCATTTCCTCCAGAAGAAATTCGCCAAGAAGCCGGCTATATTCGAAGCCAACGAGAAGGTGATACATGCCGGATATGACTACGGCTCCAACATACACGCCACCGTGTCGACCTACCGCATAGAATCGGAGCCGGCACGCAAGGGCATCTACACCGACATCAACGGCAACACCGCCACGGCATGGGGTCTGATCATGGCATCGGAGAAGAGCGGACGTCCGCTCTTCCTGGGCAGCTACCCCATAACCCCCGCCACCGATATACTGCAGGAACTTGCGAAGCGCAAGGATCTCGGCGTGAAGGCTCTGCAGATGGAGGACGAGATAGCCGGAGTGTGCTCGGCCATCGGCGCCGCTTTCGCGGGCAATCTGGCCGTCACCTCCACATCGGGCCCGGGTCTGGCTCTCAAGAGCGAAGGCATAGGCCTGGCGATGATAGCCGAGCTGCCGCTGGTGGTGATCGACGTGCAGCGCGGCGGCCCGTCGACCGGCCTTCCGACCAAGACCGAGCAGACCGACCTGATGCAGGCTCTGTATGGCCGCAACGGCGAAAGCCCCGTGGCCGTAGTGGCGCCCGCCACCCCCACCGACTGCTTCACCATGGCTTTCGAAGCCTGCCGCATAGCGATAGAGCATATGACTCCGGTGATACTGCTGACCGACGCCTTCATAGGCAACGGCTCGTCGGCCTGGCGGATACCCGACGCCGACGAATATCCGGCCATCAAGCCCCGCTACATATCGCCCGAAGCTGCCGCCGCAAGCGGCTGGAAGCCCTACCACCGCGACGAAGCCACCAAGGTGCGCTACTGGGCCATACCGGGCACCGAAGGCCTCGCCCACCGCATCGGCGGTCTGGAAAAGGACTACAATACAGGAGCGATATCGACCGATCCGGTCAACCACGAACGCATGGTATACACACGCCGCGAGAAGATAGCCCGCATAGCCGACGACATACCGGCTCTCGAGGTCATCGGCCAGCCGGGCGCCGACACCCTGCTCGTAGGCTGGGGCGGCACCTACGGCCATCTGCGCACAGCCGCGGCGGATCTGGCCAAGGAGGGCACGGCTGTGGACTTCGCCCACTTCCGCTACATCAATCCCCTGCCGGCCAACACCGGCGAGGTGCTGCGCCGCTATCGCCGCGTGATCGTGGCCGAGCTCAACACAGGCCAGTTTGCCGACTACCTGCAGTCGAAGTTCCCCGACGTAAACATCAGCCGCATCAACAAGGTCCAGGGCCAGCCCTTCATGGTCAGCGAAGTGGCCGACAAGGTGAAGGCCATAATGGATGAAAACCGTTAAACGCAATCAAGCAACCCAAATCAAACCAAAAGCAATGGACAACACTGCATATACCCCCGCCGACTATAAGAGCGACCAGCCGGTGCGCTGGTGTCCGGGATGCGGCGACCACGCCATACTCAACTCTCTCCACAAAGCCATGGCCACTGTAGGCGTGCCGCCCCACAAGACGGCCGTCATATCGGGTATCGGATGCTCGTCGCGACTCCCCTACTACATGAACACGTACGGCTTCCACACCATCCACGGCCGCGCCGCCGCCATAGCCACAGGCTTCAAGGTGGCCAATCCGGAGATGACCGTATGGCAGATATCGGGCGACGGCGACGGACTCGCCATAGGCGGCAACCACTTCATCCATGCCGTGCGCCGCAACATCGACATCAATATGCTGCTGCTCAACAACAAGATCTACGGCCTTACCAAAGGACAGTATTCGCCGACGAGCGCCCGAGGCTTTGTATCGAAGACATCGCCCTACGGCACTACGGAGGATCCGTTTATTCCGGCCGAGCTGGTGTTCGGCGCACGCGGCAACTTCTTCGCCCGCAGCATCGACGTGGAGCTGCAGATCTCGCAGGAGGTGCTCACCGCCGCCGCCCGCCACAAGGGCGCAAGCGTGGTGGAGATACTCCAGAACTGCGTGATATACAACAACGGCATACACAACTTCATCACCGACCGCGAACACCGCGCAGAGCGCACCATACATCTCGTTGACGGCCAGAAGATGCTCTTCGGCAAGAACAACGAGCGCGGAATAGTGCGCGACGGCTTCCTGCTCAAGGCCGTGGAGATAGGCCAGGACGGCTACACCATCGACGACGTGCTCACACACGACGCCCGCTGCCAGAGCAACTTCCTCCACCAGCAGCTGGCCATGATGGACGGCACTGATCTGCCGCTCGCCATAGGCGTGATACGCGACGTGGAGGCTCCCGTCTACAACGAGGATCTCGAACGTCAGGTGGCCGAAGTGAAGGCCGCCCACGGCTTCGACTCGCTGCGCTCGATGATCCTTGCCGGAGAAACGTGGGAGGTAAAGTGAGCGGAAACAGGCACAGAGTCAAAAAAAACATAATGCCGGATTCGGACGTTTATAATCAAGCAACCAATAACACTCAACCAAAATGAATATTTTCAAGGCTATAACTCTTGGCGCCGCAGTGGCAGTGATGGTCAGCGGCTGCACATCCAACAAGAAGTACACAGCACTCCAGAACCGCTACGACGAGCTTTCGAAGGACTACAACGCATCGCAGGTGGCCCTGGCCGAGAGCCGCGCCAACGCGCGCAGCCTCGAAACGTTGCTCGAAGCGGCCCGCCGCAACAACGAGGATCTGAAGCGCAACTACGAGCAGATGCAGGGATCGCTCAACCAGAGCCTGCTGCAGAACCAGCAGGGATCGATCAACATCTCAAAGCTCGTGGACGAGATCAACGCATCCAACCAGTATATCAAGCAGCTTGTACAGGCCAAGTCGAAAAGCGACTCGCTCAACATGGTGCTGACCAACAACCTGACGCGCTCGCTCTCGCGCGAAGAGCTCAAGGAGGTGGACGTGAAGGTGCTCAAGGGAGTGGTATACATCTCGCTGGCCGACAACATGCTCTTCAAGTCGGGTAGCTACGAGGTGAACAGCCGCGCGATGCAGACCCTGTCGAAGATAGCCAAGATCATCAAGGATTACGGCGACTACGACGTGCTGGTGGAAGGCAACACCGACAATGTGCCTATCAGCCGCACGAATATCCGCAACAACTGGGATCTCTCGGCTCTGCGCGCTTCGTCGATCGTACAGGTGCTTCAGAACGACTTCGGTGTGAATCCGGCACGTCTTTCGGCAGCCGGACGCGGCGAGTACAACCCCATCGCCGACAACGATACCGACCTTGGCCGCCAGCGCAACCGCCGCACGGAGATCATCGTGACTCCCAAGCTCGACCAGTTCCTCGATCTGATCGACAAAGCTCCCGATACGGACGAATCCAGCGCCAACGGCAACTGATCCGCACGATAAACGACCCTATAATGGCGATGTGTCGAAGTTAATGATTTCGGCACATCGCTTTGTTTTAGTCGGGATAGAGAGATAGCGGTCAGAATGATCAAGATGGCAGGAACGCGAATCCTCGGCGATGATCCAACACGACCTCATATGTTAAGACGAAGCTGCGTCGTAAAAGTGATACGACACAGCTTCGTCATCATTGGAATATCATTGCCCGTAAGGCAAGGGCGGGATTATTTCTTTTCCGGCTCGTTGAGTTCATAGAAGCGAACCCAGTCGACAAGCATCTCGATAGGAAGGCCGCTGGGGTCGACCGCACCTACCCAATTGCCGCCGAGCTGCATGTCGATCAGCAGGTAGTAGGGAGCGTCGGGGAAGGGGAACTGACCTTCAAGATCAGTCTTTATGCGGGGATATGTGAATGTGTGGGTGTCATTGATGAAGAAAGAGAGTGAATCGTCGTACATTTCCACGGCATACACATTGTAGTCGTCGGGCTTGATCGCGCCGGTGCTGTAATGAGGCGGCTCGTTATCCTTCTTGAGTTCGAGGGTGTAATACGAATGAACGGTCTGATATGCGAAAGTGTCGGCGCTGAGTCGTTCCATTATGTCGATTTCGCCTCCCTTAGGCCACTGGCTGTTGGGATATGCAGTGTCGGGGAGCATCCATATTGCAGGCCATGAGCCCTGGCAGTGTCCGAGCTTCGCACAAATTTCGATTCTGCCATTGCCGAACGATTTCTTGCCCTTGGTATATACTCCACCGGTAAGGTAGGCGGCTGTATCGGCCGATCCCTCGTAGTTTCTGATGCCGTGGAGCACCAGATTGCCGTCGCGCATGGAGTAAACCGTGTCCTCGGTAGTCATGTAGTTGTTCCAGTCGGATCCGCCGCGGGGTATGCGCACCCATACATTTGTGTCGAGGCTCTCGCCGTCGAAGGTTTCCTCCCAGACGAGGTTCCATTTTTCGGGAGCCTCAGCCTTTTTCTGGCTGCACGATACAGTCGAGCCTATAGCAAGGATCGCCGCTGCAGCTGTAAAAAGAAGTTGTTTCATCCTGTATTGAAATTAGTTAATCGATAATCCAGTGTTTAACCGGCGCCGGAAACTCCTGCGTTGTACAAATTTAGACAAAAATTATCAAACACACATCGCTCCGGCATAAAAATCCCGTACAACATTGAGTCCATACCGTACGTTATCACTTTAAGAATGCAAACAAATCATCACCTATGAAAAAAATCATATTAACGCTGCTGATAGCCGTCATGGCGGCCGGCGGAGCGACTGCTCAGAATACCTCCACAATAGTTGTGACCGGAACGGCCACCCTCAACATTATCCCTGACCGGATAACGGTGGAGATCGGACTCGAAGAGTACTACCGTCCGAAAAAACAGGGTGCCGACAGCACCAAGGTGAAACTCTCGCAGATCGAGAAAGAGGTGCGCGGCGTGATGGCTAAGGCCGGCATTGCCGACACTGCCATAACGACATCGAACGTGGGCAACTATCGCGACCGCACACTGTCGCGCGACTTCCTGATGGCAAAGACCATTTCGGCCGTACTGACCGACTTCGCACAGCTCGACGCCCTTGTGGCCGACCTTCCCTCGCAGGGCATAAGCAGCTTCAACCTGACGCGCCTCGACCACAGCGACATGCCCGACTACAACCGGCGTGGACTCAAGGCCGCGCTCGATGCCGCCAAGGAGAAGGCTCAGTTCATAGCCGACGAAATGGGCATGCAGCTAATGATACCGTGGGAAGTGGTCGAAAACGGCCCTACTTACTATGAAAGCCCGTCGATGAGCAACGTATCGGTCTATAGCGGCGCAGGTATGGACAACATGCGTCGTATCACCCGCCGCTATAGCGTGAAGGTGGCATATCTGATCACCACCCGGAACCAGAACGACTGACGCCGGCCGCCGGCACACACTGCCATATCCGCATCAGTCTTCGGCGAGGAAGCCGGCGGCGGCATCCACAGCCATGTCAAAGGCTCGCTGCTGCCCGGGGACGGTGATGAACAGATGGACCGTGGAGGGCAGAATGCGATGGCTGACCGCCACGCCCGACTCACGGAGCCGACGCGCCATGTCGGCGCCCTGATCGCGGAGTATGTCGCGGTCGGCGCTGACCATCATCACCGGCGGAAGCTTCGCAAGCGCATCGGACGCGGCACAGAAAGGCGATACGAGCGGCTGACGCGCATCGGACGGTCCGGCATAGGCTTCATTGAACGCCTCCATAATGGAAGCGTCGAGCCCGTAGCCCGAACCGTAGGATTGCCATGATTCCGAACCGTCGCTCCACGCCTTGACCACAGGATAGAACAGCACCAGCGACCGCAATGCGCCGGCGGGCAGGCTAAGCCGGCCGTGACGCTGTCCGGATGCAACGGCTATAGCCGCCGAGAGGGCAAGATTACCCCCGGCGCTGTCGCCTCCAAGCGATATGCGGTCGGGATCAAATCCATAGCGTGCGGCATTGTCCCGCGCAAATCCGACTGCTTCGAGAGAGGCATCGAGAGCGTGGGGAAATGGATAGCGGGGAGCGAGCGGATAGTCCACGGCAAGCACTGCCACGCCCGCCCGACGCGACAGCTCGGCACAGAAGCGCGCGCAACTGTTGATACTGCCGAAGCACCATCCGCCACCATGCAGATAGATCAGCAACGGAAGCCGGCCGGATGCGCACGATGCGGGACGATACAGGCGATAGGTGTCGGAAATATCGGTGGCCACAACGTCGGCGGGGAGCGCCGGCGGGACGTTGCGCGACTGCCTGACGGCCTCAAGAGCAGCGAAATCGCCCTTCATGGCTCGCCTGACCGCCTCCTCCTGACGAGCCTGGAGCCCTTCGGGCAATGACCGCAGGAAAGCGTCGGCCTCACTGAGCAGCACGGAATCGACGCACACGGCATCGGCCTGAAGCGGGCTGTAGGCCGACAGTGCTGCCGGGAAAGCCGCCACGGCCGCCACCATAGCGCCCCGCAGAGCGACAAAAAGTTTTCGAATCATATATGCCATTTGAGATGAAGTAACTCTTAAAAACAATCAAATTAAAGGCGAGCGGCCATTGAGTCAACCTGCAGCCGATATGCCTGTTTCATGATTCAGAGATTTTTTCGGGAGTCATGACTGCTCCGAATAGAGCCAATACTTGATTAACCTTGTCAAGACGGAGAGTTTCCTTACCTTGTTCAAGTTCTCGTACAAAACGTAATCCCACTCCGGATTTCTGAGAGAGGTCAACTTGCGTAAGTCCGAATTGCTTGCGCATTTCCTTAACATATTTTGCTAACCGAGTCATACGAATATACCCTTTTGGGTGCAAAGATAATTAATTATTCTTATTGACAACTATGTAGATGAATCTGTATTAGTTCAGCAAGAGATTGACCGTCTGAGAGTATATCAACTACAAGTACGCCTACTTGCCGCTCGGCTAAAGCGCTCTGCGGGGAGGCAACCCGGAGGAAAAGCCTCTCTGCTTTCTCCTCCCAACATCTCCCGAACACGACTTATCGGCCTGGCACTTACGCAGCAAGATCCCCACATAACCTGAAGGCTACTGACCCGAACGCCACCGAGAGCAGCACGATCCTCCCTCGATGGCGTTTTGTTCAATGGAGTATTGATGTTGAGATATTCTTTTCGCCACTAAGTTCTCCGTATCGACTGACTTTCTTTCCATAATTGAAGGTGTAAGTCACAGTCAGAGACATACGACGGTGATAGTCAGAACCAAACTGTGTCATCTTATTGTCGTACCATCGCGTAGTCAATGTATCTTCGCTGAGTTTCCATGATGACTGGAAAAGATTGACCAATGACAGTTGGATATTCCAGCCGCGCGAAGCCCATCCTGCACTTGCAGAGTAGCTCATGGGCATTTTTCGCAGAAAGGCATTTTCTCCATCTACATAGCTGCTGCCGGTGTCATAATATCCATTGAAGAAGAATTTGCCAAGATAATAGTTGACATTGAGGCTTGCTGTAAACGGATAATGCGATATGCTGTTGCTTCCGGTTGTCTTATACAGCAACAGTCGCGGAGCAACGGAAAATGACAGCCTCCCGTCCAGAAACTTTCCGGTAAGGTTGGCTCCCATCTGCCCGTGATTGTAATCTCCGTCATTCTGATATTTCTTCAACATCATTCCGTCGGGGCCGTCAGGAGTATAGACCGCTATCTGCCGGTTGGAGATGAGGAACATCGTCGAGTAAGCTGATAGCTGCCACTTATTGCTTGGCAGCCATGTATAACTGATATTCGCAGCGGTATTGCGCGAACACTTCAGCTCCGGATTGCCGGAAATATACATCAGCTCTGATTGCTGAATGATATTGGGGTTCTTCATTGTGGCGTCGGGCGAGAAAGTAGCATACTGAAACAATAGGCTTAATGA
>JAIDKJ010000374.1 GCA_029051835.1 Paramuribaculum sp.
CGCCTGCCGGATACAAACATTTGATTTTTGTTTGAAATGCTGTCATGAAAGTTTGAAATGATTTAGTCAGAAACCATGGTTTTCTCCGGATCGGTTGACTTCAGACGTTGAAAAGTAACCGGCCGGCCATCGGAAACATCTTTCCAGAATGGCCGGCCGGCGATATGTTTTCACTTTATCTGCCTCAGCAGATTCAGCGGTTCATCAGATCCAGCGGACGAACGCGAAATCCTGACGGTGGGCGAGGTTGGGATTGATCGGATACAGACGGAATCCATAGCGGAAGACGCCCGTGTCGCGTACTTTCTCGTCGAGATGGTATGTCAGGACATTGCCATCGGTCTTGGTCACCTTGAACTGTTTTGTTTCATACAGGTGTTCCACACCGTCCTCCACGCGATACGACACGTATTCCAGACCGAGATCCTTGCCGATGCCGTTGGTGTCTATGACAGCCGTAACGTCGAGCTTCTCGCCGGTGAGGTTGGGATGAGCTTCCTTGACTTCGAGCGACACGACATTGATGCCGTTCCACTTTTCGACGATGCTCTCCTTCCATGCCACAATCTCTTTTGCGAGCTTGAAGTCATCAGCCTTGAGAGCTGTAGAGCGCTTCTTCTCGGGATTGTAGAAACGATCGATGTAATCGTTGATCATGCGGGTCATGGTGAAATGCGGAGCGATATGTCCGATCGAACCCTTGATATACTGGATCCACTTGGGTGAGTAGCCCTTGGAGTTCTTTTCGAAGTAGAGAGGAACGATCTCGTTCTCAAGCATCGAATAGATGGTTGCGGCGTCGAGCTTGTCCTGCTGAGCCTGGTCGGTGAATGTGCGGCGGTCGGTGAGAGCCCATCCGGCTTTTTCATCGAACTTGTAGCCCTCATACCACCATCCGTCAAGCACGGAGAAGTTGAGCACACCGTTCATCTCGGCCTTCTCGCCCGAAGTTCCGGATGCCTCCAGCGGACGGGTCGGAGTATTGAGCCAGATATCCACGCCGGTCACAAGACGCTTGGCCACGATCATGTTGTAATCCTCAAGGAATATGATCTTGCCGAGGAACTGCGGCATGCGCGAAATCTCCAGAATGCGCTTGATCAGACCCTGGCCGGCACCGTCGGCGGGATGAGCTTTGCCGGAGAATACAAACTGCACGGGGAAGCGCTCGTTGTTGACGATCTTGGCCAGACGGTCGAGGTCGGTAAAGAGCAGATGGGCACGCTTGTAAGTGGCGAAGCGACGAGCGAAACCGATAATGAGCGCATCGGGGTTGATCTTGTCGACGATGCTCATCACAGCCGAGGGATCGCCCTGATTGGCAAGCCATTTGGCCTTGAAATCACGTTTTACGAAGTTGATGAATTTGTTTTTCATCCGCATGCGGAGGTTCCAGATATCCTCGTCGCTGACATTGAATATGCCCTCCCATGCTTTGGGGTCGCTCTGGTTGGCGAACACCTGCTCTCCAAGACGCTCGGCGTAGAATGATTTCCATTCCGAAGCAGCCCATGTGGGCATGTGCAC
>JAIDKJ010000375.1 GCA_029051835.1 Paramuribaculum sp.
ACGCCATGCTGGCCACCCGCATATCGTTTATCAACGACATAGCCAACCTGTGCGAGCTTACCGGAGCCGACGTCAGTCAGGTGCGCCGCGCCATAGGCGCCGACACCCGTATCGGCAACAAATTCCTTTATCCCGGATGCGGCTACGGCGGATCATGCTTCCCCAAAGATGTGCAGGCGCTGATACGCACCGGCGAACAGCTCGGCTATCCGATGCGGGTCATTCAGGCGGTGGAGGCAGTCAACGACGAACAGAAACACGTGCCGTTCCGCAAGCTCCGCAAAGCGATCGGCCCGCTCAAAGGGCGCCGGATAGCACTCTGGGGACTTGCGTTCAAACCCGAAACCGACGATATGCGCCTGGCACCATCGCTGACGCTCATCGATGACCTTATCGGCGAGGGAGCAACAGTGTGCGTGTTCGACCCGGTAGCGATGGACGAGTGCCGCCGCAGGCTGGGCGACAAGGTGGAATACGCCACCGACATGTATGCCGCCTGCATGGACGCCGACGCCCTGTGCGTTCTGACCGAATGGAAACAGTTCCGCCTGCCCTCGTGGCCCGCTGTTGCGCGGCTGATGAAAGGCACGGCGGTCATCGACGGACGCAATATATACTCTCCCGACGATCTCGCCGCCGCCGGACTGAAAGTGCACGCCATCGGACGACCTTAATACCGACACGCAAAACAAACACTACACATCCGATACTACATCAAAGAATCAAGACTATGAATGATCTCGTCACAGGCATAGGCGAAGTCCTATGGGACATGCTGCCCGACGGCCGGAAAATAGGCGGCGCGCCGGCCAATTTCGCTTATCATATCTCACAGTTCGGTCTGCCCGGATGCGTAGTCAGCGCAGTAGGCCGTGATTCGCTCGGCGACGAGATCAGCACTATTGTCGACGCCAAAGGCATAATCAACCGCATAGAACGTACCGACTACCCGACCGGCACTGTAAAAGTGGAAGTAGACGCCGCCGGCATACCACAATATGACATCTGCAGCAATGTGGCGTGGGATCACATTCCGTTCACCGAACAGCTCGAAGCTACAGCGCGCCGCACAAGAGCCGTGTGCTTCGGATCGCTCGCACAGCGCAGCGAAGAATCACGCCGCACCATCAACCGATTCCTCGACGCCATGCCTCGCGAAGCCGAGAGCCTTGTGGTGTTCGACGTCAACCTGCGGCAGAACTTTTTCGACCGGGAGATACTGACCGAATCCATCGGACGGTGCGACATACTCAAGATCAACGACGAGGAGCTCGCCGTCGTAAGCCGCATGTTTGACTGCAGCGGCGGTGACGACATAGAGATATGCAGGGAGATTATAAGCCGGTTCGGCCTGAGAATACTGATACTCACCTGCGGCATCAACGGAAGCCATGTGGTGACCGGCGAGGATGTTTCGTTCCTGCCCACGCCCCGCGTAGACGTGGCCGACACCGTAGGAGCAGGCGACTCTTTCACCGCTGCCTTCACTGCCTCGCTGCTCAAAGGGAAGAGCATCGCCCAGGCCCACCGGACAGCCGTGGACACTTCGGCATTCGTATGCAGCCACTACGGCGCCATGCCCGAGCTTCCGGCTGCAATCACCGGCTGATACCCACCGGTTGCCGCTTAACGAAACCAGGCACAGCATGAAAATCATACAGTTTCTGAAAGACTGGACACTGATCATCGCCATCATGGCAGGTATCGGAGGATATTTCGCCTATGTGAGCATTCCAGCCCTGCAATCCACCCATGCCCTTGCCGGCGAAGCCATCGCAGTGGTGCAACCCCTGCTGATATTCGCGATGTTGTTCATCACATTCTGCAAGATCAACCCGCGCGAGCTGCGGCTCTGCCGCTGGCATCTTTGGCTGCTGCTCATACAATGCGGCCTGTTCACGGCCATAGGCTTTATGCTGATAGCCATGCCACACAGCGGCATACGCATAGTGCTTGAAGGCGCCATGATATGCCTGATATGCCCTACCGCCACCGCCGGAGCCGTGATCACACGCAAACTCGGAGGCAACGTCAACAATATCACCACCTACACCATACTCATCAATCTGGCTGCCGCGCTTCTGATCCCGGCGCTCGTGCCGTTTGTCCACCCCAATCCCTCCATGTCGGTATCGACCTCATCGCTGCTCATACTCCGCAAAGTGTTCCCGCTGCTGCTGATGCCGCTCGCGGCCGCTATCGCCATACGGCGTCTGCTCCCCGGCCTCAACCGCCGCATCGGAAGTCTGCAGGGACTGTCGTTCTATCTTTGGGCTGTGGCGCTCGCGCTTGCCACAGCCGTGACCACCCGCAGCATCGTCCACACCGATGTCGACGTATCCACTCAATTATGGCTCGTAGCCATATCGCTGGCGTGCTGCGCCATACAGTTCTGGCTCGGGCGGAAGATAGGATCGCGCTATGACGACATGATCACGGCCGGACAATCGTTCGGACAGAAAAACACCGTACTCGCAATATGGATGGGCTACACTTTTTTCACGCCCATCACGGCCATTGCAGGAGGATTCTACAGCATCTGGCACAATCTCGTCAATTCCTATCAGCTCTACGAGCATAAGAAACTCGAAGCGCAGAAGTCGGAGGCCAGAACCCGGCTGTAAAATCACCTGATAGCAGCGATACACCCAACGGCGGTCATTTCCGCCCAAACCGTATACAGGTCCGCTCTACAGGCTATGCCGGAGCGTCCATAAAGCCATAACCGTAGCCGGAGCGAGTGACAACATGGCGTCCGTAGCGGCCTATCTTCTGGCGGATACGCCTCACATTGACATCCACCACCCTGTCGGCCACCACCACTTCGTCGGGCCATATCTCCGAGAGCAGTTCGGCGCGCGAGAATATCCTGTTGCGGTCCGACAACAGACGGAACAGTATCTCAAACTCCTTACGCGGCATACGCACATCCTCGCCGTCGACCGTACACATGCCGGTGCGACGCGACAGCTGCAATCCATGGAACGCAACTGCATCCGACGGCGCGACCGCCGGCACCGACTCGCGCGACGACGAAGTCCTTCGGAGCACAGTGCGTATCCGCGCAAGCACCGTCTGTAGCGAATATGGCTTGGTTATGTAGTCGTCGGCCCCGAGATCAAGCCCGCGGATCATATCCTCCTCCGCGCTCCGGGCCGTGCAGAAAATCACCGGCACCGAAGCCGTGGAGGGCTTCGACCTCATGATCTTCACAAGCTGCAGCCCAGAGATCTCCCCCATCATGATATCCAGCAACACCAGATCATACTCTGAAAGATCACAGGCCAGAGCCTCCTCGGCGCTGTATGCCTTATCAACGATGTAGCCCTCGGCCTCAAGATTGAAAGCCATCACATCGCAGAGAGTTTCCTCGTCGTCGACCACCAGGATCCGTCGCTTGTCAGCCCTCATACCGGAGTCACTTCATTGACATCCACCAGATGATGTATGATAGCGAATATCGTCAGGCCGGCAGCCGTGTGTATCTCCAGCTTGGCGCTGATATTGCGCCTGTGAGTGGCTACGGTATGAACCGATATGCACAGATCATCGGCTATCTCTTTGTTGACTTTTCCCTGCGCAATCCCCCTGAGAATCTCCTTTTCGCGCTCGCTAAGCAAAGAGAGCTGCGCCGAAGTGACGTCGTCATCGGCGTGACCGTCGACGGCGCTGCCCGACGTAGACCGACGCATCTCCGCCTCCATCCGCTCCACGGCCGGAATGAACAGCAGACTCTCCACGTCGAAATGGCGAAGCATGTCGCGCTCGCACATCATGATATCAAACAGCGCACCGCTGAGCCGGTCATTCTCTTTCTGCTTGTAATGATAGATAAAGATATCCTTCAGCTCCTTGAGTTTTTCGGCCGTATCCACATGCCCGGCCGAGTAGCGCGCTATGTTGAACTCCTCGTCGGCCTCGCCACGGATCAGACGGTCGACATAGGCGAATACCACCTCGTTCTCATAGTCCATGTGTTTCTTCACCTCCACCACATAATCGTCGAAGAACTTCATAAGCAACAGGGCCACTTCGTTGGAAGCGGAATAGTTGATCGCATCGATCAGATAGTGGCGTATTTTCGGGAACTGCACGTCGAGAAACGACGTATGGGCGCGTTTGAGATAACCCATCAGCGACGTCAGCGATATCGAAGTAACATCGTATCGGTAGCCGCTCAACAGATTGCATACACATAGAAACGTGTCCGTATCCACCCCGTTTTCCTGACACACCTGAGCCACCGGGCTGTCGCCGAATCCGAAAGCGATGTCAAAACGACTGATAGCGGGCAACAGCATGGCATTGTCGCGAATCAGCTCTCTCATATTGTTGGACGAGAGATATCCTTGTTGCTTATCTATCATAGCACTATATCCAAAGGGATTGATTTCCCCATGCAAAGGTAATATTTAATACTTATACGCCAAATACTCAAAAACAGTGATTATCATTACGACATCGTGCCCAAACATCTTTTTTACCAGCTCCACCGACCGAGGTTTTCACTTTTTTACGGTATTGACGCCACATCAGGCGCTGTCTAATTTTGCACTCGAAAAAACATAACCAGATACAGTCAACAATCAACAAACTATCACAGTCATGAAAAAAATCACAGCATTTCTCGCAGCCATTATGCTCTTCGGCGGCATCACATCAGTATTCTCATCGTGCGCCGACAACAAAGATGACGAGCCTGCACTTCCGGCAGCCGAGAATGTGGCAGGCACCTACACCGGCGACATGACCTGCACGGTAATGGGCGATGAATCAGTGTTTGAGAATCTGACCTTTGAAGTCAACGCCACCGACGATGCCACAGTGGAGATCACGTTGCCGTCATTCGGCAATCCGCCGATGCAGGTACCGCAGATAAGCGTTCCCGACGTGAAGGTATCGGGCAGCGACGGCATATACACTCTCGCCACGACCACATTCAGTGGCACCACCGACAGTGGCAGAGCAGTTTCAGGCACCATAGAGGGCGGCTATGCCGACGATGTGCTCACCGTGAGATTCAATCTGCAGTATGGCGCGATGCCGATGCCCATGATATGTGCATTCTCCGCTCCTAAAAACTGACAGAGATGAAAGCAAGCCTGAGGCCAGCGCTAATATCGGCCATTGCACTCATGCTGCCATTCACAGGCCTTGCCGAAACTTATATCGGCAAGGTACTTGATGAAACAGGGAGTCCGCTGCCAGGAGCTGCAGTCAGAATCGACGGCTGCCGGCAGCCGGTCATCACCGACACCGACGGAAAATACAGTTTCATTCTGCCAGACAGGTCTACGGCCCGGATAACAGTAAGCTATGTAGGCTATACTTCCGGATCCGCCGTCATACGCTCGGACGGATCGGAAAAAGACAATACTGTCCGACTGTCGGCCGACCCGACCATGCTCAACGAGGTGGTGGTCACAGCCACGCGCACTCCTAAAGCGCTGAAAGATGTGCCGGTGGTGACGCGCGTCATCTCTGCCGAAGAGATCGGCAAGACCGATGCCACCAACATACAGGATCTCCTGACCGAAGAATTGCCTGGACTGGAGTTCGGCTACGCCATGAGCCAGGAAACCTCGCTCAACATGAGCGGATTCGGAGGCAACGCGGTGCTCTTCCTCGTCGACGGCGAACGACTTGCCGGCGAAACGATGGACAATGTCGACTACAACCGGCTCAATCTGGAGAACGTGGGGAAGGTGGAGATCGTCAAAGGAGCTTCATCGGCTCTGTACGGAGCCAACGCCGTTGGCGGCGTGGTCAATCTCATAACAAAAGAGAACAACGAGCCATGGCGCCTCAACATCAACTCGCGTTACCGCAATGCCGGCAAAGAGTGGCGCAGCGGGGGCGATTTAAGTTTCAATACCGGCAAATGGAACTCGAACACCTCCGTACAATACTCGACGATGAATACAATACGGCTCACCGACGCATTCGACACCGAATCGAAGATCCACGAGATATATGGAGGAAGCACGCTGAATATCAAAGAACGGCTTACCTACCGTCTGTCGGACCGCCTGCGCCTGATCGCACGCGGAGGCTACTTCGCGCGTGTCAGCGACCGCGCCAACTACGATGACCATTATCACGACTACAATGGCGGCCTGCGCGGCATCTGGAATATCGACGACAGTCAGAATCTGGAACTGTCATACAGCTACGACCGGTATGACAAGGCGCGATTTGTCAACGACAACCGCACCCACGACCACGATTACAGCAACCGACAGCACATAGTACACGGCCTCTACACCAAATTCTGGGGTGTCAACGGACTGACAGTAGGCGCGGACTACATGCACGACTATCTGACCACCTATCAGTTTGTCGACAACGAATCGCATTCACAGACATCGATCGACGCATTCGTACAGTTTGACTACAACCCGCTGTCGTGGCTCAACATTGTGGCGTCGGTGCGCGACGACTATTTCTCTAAATCGGACAACAACGCCGTCACATCGCGCATCGCCACGATGTTCAAACTCAAGCCGCTGTCGATCCGTGCCTCATATTCGGGCGGATTCCGCGCTCCGACGCTCAAGGAGATGTATATGTGCTTTGACATGGCCGGAATACAGATGATCTACGGCAACCCCGACCTGAAGCCGGAAAGAAGCCACAACTTCAATCTGGCGCTGGAGCGCAACGGTCAGGTACGAGGCGGACTCCTCTCCGGCTCTTACAGTCTGACCCTTTCGGGCTACTACAACTACTACGACAGCCGCATCACCACCACCGACTTTCCGGCTACGGCCGACATGGAGGAGGGAGCGATATATGCCAACGAAAATGGCGTGAAAGTGACGGGAGCCGACTTCACAGCCCGCTACCGCATGGCATCGGGCATAGGCGCATCGCTGAGCTACAATTATCTCCACGTAGCCAACCGTTCGCTCGACTCGCAGTTCAGCCAGCCGCGTCCGCATTCGGCCACATGGCGCATCGACTATGACCGCCTGTTGTGCAGCGGCTACAGGATCTACGCCGGTCTGTCGGGCAGATACCTTTCGAAAGCCTCAAGCCGATATGACACCGACGGCGCATATTCGCTCTGGAAATTCACCCTTCAGCCCCGGCTCTGGCCCGGAATCACTGTAACTTTCGTCATCGCCACCCTATTGAACTACAAACCGAACATCTATTACTGGAATTCCGCTCCCACCAACGGCCGCACATGGTCTGTCGGACTTTCAATCGACGTCAACGACATCATCAAATAACCGCAGATGAGCAAAAAAAGAATAATCATATTATCGATAGCTTGCGCCGGCATAGTCGGTGCAGGCTTCCTGCTTTGGAATAGTCTGGCTTCGCGGACACACATCGCTTTTGTCAACTATCAGGCTATCACACTCGGACAGATCTCCAAAGCCAACGACAACTCTTCCGTGACTATCCACGAGCTCACAGCCGATCAGCTTGACAAGGCGGGCAAGTATGACATGGTATTCGTCAACGGCATGGGACTTCGCATCGATGCCGGGCAGAGGCAGCATCTCATTGACGCGGCCGAAGCGGGCACTCCGGTGCTCACCACCGCCGCCACCAATCCGCAGAACCAGATTAATTCGGTGGACTCCATCGACAGCGAGTTTCTGCACCAGTATCTCGCCGGAGGACGCGGCAACTACCGCAACATGCTCCGGTACGTCAGAAAATTCATCGACGGCAAGCGACTGTTCGTCGATCAACCCGGCGACCCGGTGGTTGCAGCAGGGTCGATGATCTATCATCCGTCGGACAATGACGACGACGATCTCCACTTCGAATCGGTCAACGGCTACGAACAGTGGCTTAAACAAAGCGGCCGATGGAGCGACACGGCTCCCCGCATCATACTCACCGGACAGATGGGTGTGGCCGACAGTCTTGTAGAACAGCTCGAACGCACCGGCAACATAGTATATCCCGTCAACGTCATACAGACATTCATAGCCGCCGGCCACGCCGACTCCATCAACGCATCGGCCATGATCAACATGGCGCACGGACGCATGGGCGATGCCGTGACACGCTGGCTCGAAGTCAACAACTTGCCGCTGTTCGCCCCCGTCAACGCCAACCGCGACTACGACGAATGGATGGCCGACAAGATGGGCATAAGCGGAGGCTTTCTGTCGCAGAGCATCGTCACTCCCGAAATAGACGGCGCGATCCGCCCCTACACACTCTTCGCCCACTTCACCGGCGACGACGGATTACCGACCGTTGAAGCCATCCCGGGGCGTCTGGATGAT
>JAIDKJ010000376.1:0-304 GCA_029051835.1 Paramuribaculum sp.
GTGCCGAGCTGTGTGGCTACGGCGACTCCGAGAGAGGGTTCTTTGAGTTGGGAAACGAGTATGGAAGATAGCGAATAATATCCGCAGGCACTGTTGACAGCCATACATTCAGCCATATTCCAACGGCTTATGAAAAATGAACCGGCAGCAGTGAATAGCAGTGTGCCTACCATCGTGGCGACCGGCAAAAGCACATCGGTCAAACGCAGCGAACGGAGCATACGCCCCAGATCGGGATTGGATCCGATGCCAAGTCCGACCTGAAACATCAGAAAATACAACAGCCAAAGCGACAGACTATGGA
>JAIDKJ010000376.1:314-583 GCA_029051835.1 Paramuribaculum sp.
CGACTATGGAATCCGTCGATGACACCGGTCAGGCTCCCTGTGATCCATCCGGCAATAAAGCACAGAAGCACTATAAAACTACCCTTCATGACTATATGGATTCAAGAGGCGGATCAATACTCTCTGCGCAACGACTTTTTCAGTATGAATACAGCCGCGAAGCTGCCGGCCAGTCCGAGCGCAGTCAGCGTCACGGCGTCGGCCATCACTCCCAGCAGATCGTTGTTGACGGCAGGGGCCGCTCCGACTGTAAACCCGAGCACAAAGCC
>JAIDKJ010000376.1:593-2989 GCA_029051835.1 Paramuribaculum sp.
TTTTGCCGGCCATGTATTGCTTCGCAAAATTCTGCCGGCAATGATGCCAACAGCAAGAATGCCGATAATTTCAAACATAAATAGAGTGGAATTTTCGGCAAAATTACAATATTTTTTCTTATTCGGGCAAACTTGATGATTTGTGTAGAGTCAACAAGCAAGCTTTTTACGCGGTCTAATGCTTAGATTAAGTCACGTGACGGACTGCATTGATCTATGTCTGCGATTTGCTCCGGAAATGGCGTACTGCAAATGCATAGGTGCGAATTTTTAGCGGAGGAACCGAGGCGCGAGTACGAACAGGCCGAGAGATATGCCGAAATTCCAGTTGCGGGTCGGATATGAGCAGTAGTTTGCATAGGCGCTCAATGTAGCGAACGGAAGGGTGAACGCCACGGCGGTTTCGCCAAAGAAATGCGCTGTGCCAAACCGGCGTCCGTAACGAGCCGTGCCGTCGGGATTCTCAAGAATACGACGATATGGCATGAAGGCGCACAGGGTGGTGCGAAGCTGCATCGAGGAACTTATTTTCCAGATGGGGACTACGGATGCCGTCACAAAGGAATTGGCTCTCAAGGCCGGATTAAATGAATTGTAGGTAGAGGGCGTAGGGCAGTATGAGGGTGCCATGACCAGTGTGGCTCCATAGCTCGACTGCAGCCGGCGGGTGGATATCAGCGCCTGGACTTCCGTGCCCAAGGCAGCCTTGCGTCCGAGATCGAAGAAGTGGGTGGCTTTGACCTCGGCCTGGCCGAGTGTGATGTGCTTCTTTACTTCGTCGGCCGACTCCGATCCGGCCGATCTGAACCGATAGCGTCCGGTAGCTCCTGTCAGTTTGAGATTGAAATGTGACCCGGATGTGGGGTAGTTGACATTGTCAAGTGTGTTGTATTCGTAGTTAAGGCGTGCTTCTATGAGATGGCGATAGGTGTGGTCGCGCAACGACGATCTGAAGTCGTCGTGTGCGGTCGGGAAAAACTGGTTTTTCACAAGTCCGGCGCCTAATCCGGCCTCGATCTTTGCCGGACGTCCGGCCGACATGACGTAGCTTATCCTTCCGAACAATTCGGTGTCGGTGACGAATATTGGCGTGTTGTCGTTAAAAAACAGTTCGTCGCTTTCGTGGAATTTCTGTCGTGATGCGACAGCCTGAAAGCGCAGCGCTGACGGTATGTGCGTGAGCAGGCTGAAGCGGGCATCGATCATGGCGGCCTGATAGCTCTGACCGAGCCATAGATTGGCGCTGGCAGTCAATGAATTAAAATCAAGGGTGTTGTAGCCGCCTGAAAAATATAGCATCGATGAGGTGGATGTCGACACGTAGCCACCTGCGGCTACCTGAAAATTGTTTTTGACATTGGCCCGTAGCCGCAGGTCAAAGAGGCCTGTCGAGTCGTTATAGACAGCCTGTGGCACGAGGTTCTCCAGTTTGCCGGGAGTGATGGCTCTGTAATATGAATCGCGTGCTCTTCCGATGCCGAATGTGTCCGGACTATTGTGGGTAAACAGATAGCGTATGAATTCGTTCTGTCGGGGTGTGCCACCCTCGACGCTGACAGAGTCAAATCTGACAGATGGCGTGGCGGCTTTGAATGCCATGCGTCGGTTTTGCCTGACTTCGGACGGTATGCGGGCCGTCACCCGTGTCTTGATAGAGTCCATCATTTCCATTGCGGCGCGGTAGCCGATGGCATATATGGTGTCGGCTTTATCAAAATCCAGAACGCCATACATGCGTACGGGCACATTGATGCTGATGCCCCAGTCGGCCGGCATGGAATAGTCGTTGTTCTGGATGATCATATCCTCAAGTTGCTGAAGAACATTGTTCTGCTGTGGTTTTTTATCGGGGCCGGAAACGTTTGACCCGATCATTATGTCGGGAGCAAAATCGGTGTGCATGACGTTGAACGGATAGTTGTCGTAGATACCTCCGTCATATACCAGCACGGAATCGATCTCGATAGGGCGGAAGACGAGCGGGAAACTCATCGATGCTCTGATGGCATCGCCGAGCGATCCGTGCGACAATACTATCTTGCGCTTGCTGTAGACATCGGAAGTGACTGTGCGCAACGGCACGAACAGACGGTCGAAATTGCCTCCGCATTGAGCCGTATAGGCTGCAAACAGATCCATGAATGCGAAATTCATGGGCAGCGGATTGATCAGTGAGGTGGGCAATACCGACAGCGGATGCCCCTTGCCTGACGATCCGAGGTTGATTTTTACCATAGCGGGCGATGACGGTTCGCGGTCGAAATAATAAAGATAATCGGGATCTATCTTCCCTGTCGACCAGTCGGCAAAGCCCTCTGACTTGATCAGCGCCATCATTTCGTCGGGAGTGTATCCGGCTGCATACAGCCCGCCGACTACCGCGCCCATCGACGTGC
>JAIDKJ010000377.1 GCA_029051835.1 Paramuribaculum sp.
GGATACATGTGATTATAACAGGTGATGAAATTTTGACGCAGTTACTTTGGCGGCTCTGAGCGCTTTTTGGCTGTGTTATAAAAAAACATTACCTTTGCAGTCGCAGTCGGGCGTTCCGTCGCGGGTCGGCATGAGCCGGCATGAGGAAAGTCCGGGCAACACAGAGCACCATGTTTCCTAACAGGAAGCCGGCAGCGATGCCGGAGCCAGTGTGACAGAAAACGACCGCTTCTGATCCTACGGATCGGGAGTAAGGGTGAAAAGGCGGGGTAAGAGCCCACCGGGCTTCATGGCGACATGAGGCGCCGCACATCTCATGGGTTGCAAGGCCAAGTATACCGGCATTCAAGGATTGCTCGTCCATTGCCGGGGGGTAGGCTGCTTGAGCCATGCGGCAACGCATGGCGTAGATAAATGACGGAACGGCCCTGATGGCCCTCTTCGGAGGAAGTGTCAGGCCGACATAACCCGGCTTACAGTCCGGCTGCACGGCATAAATTCCGCCGACTTTCCTTGCGTGGCATGGAAGAGTCGGCGGAATATGTTTTATGGTTATTGATCAGTTGTGCTATATCGGGCAGTCCCTTATCGGTTCATGCGTTTAAGCAGATTGTATGATGGCACTACGCCCAGTTCGCCAGCTTTGCTGACATCGGCCGAGCCTTTTGTGCGGTCGCCCAGCATATAGTAGACGTAGCCGCGGTTGTAGTATGCTTCTCCGAAATCGGGCTTCAGTTCTATCGCACGGTTGAGAGCCTTGAGTGCCGAGGTGTAGTCCTGCATCTGCAGCAATACCACACCCTTGTTGTAGAAAGCCACCGGCATTTCAGGCGAAAGCTCTATCACTTTGTCTATGTCAGCCATCACTTCGGCCATCTTTGCCCGGAGTTGTTGCATCGCGGCGCCCGGTATAGGTGCTGAAGTCATCGGGTGTTGTCGTCCCTCTCCATGTGGCTTCGCGTTCTCCTCGGCCTCCGATTCGAGTTTTTGCAGCCGTGCGATGCCTCTCATGAAATATGCCATGGTGAAGTCGGGGGTGAGTTCCAGCGCTCTGTTGAAGTCGGCTATTGAGGCGTCGTAATTGCGTAGTGTAAGCAGATCCATCGCCCTGCCGAAATAGTCGATGGCACGTGGTTTGTGTGTTGACAGATATGAATTATAGTAATTCACCGAATCGAAATGACGTTTTATCTGGTCTTCGTCATCAAGGCTCGGCACAGAGTTGGTCACCTGCAGTAAAAATCTCAGGGCGCGTGTGCGGTTTATGTCATCCACTTCCTTTATGTATTCTGGATTCGGACGCAGTTCGGTAGGTGAATTGTAATACGATGCCGTAAATATCGGTTCGTATGAGATGCTGACATTGCGGTTTTGCACCCGTCCTCTGATGCTTTTGTTAATAAATTCCTGCTCTATGTTGGTGTTGTCATTGACTGTCAGAAGCGATGTGAAGCGTGCCATCACCTTATCGGGCGATTCGGCCGCGCCGCGCATTATTTCTTCGAAATCTTTGTCAAACGGCGTAGGCTCGTCGCCGGCCGCGGGCGCATTGCTGTTTGTGTCGGGGTGTGCCGTACCGGTGTTTCGGTTATCGGGCTGTTTTTGTCCGCCATCGTGGTTGGAGGCTCCTGCTTTTTGTCCTCGTGCCAGTGCGAGCGAACGGTCAAAATCCTCTTTCGCCTTCATATCGCCCATATCACGGCGTATCTCCGAGCGCAGGAAATATCCCGCAGCCAGATTGGGATATGCGGCTATGATGG
>JAIDKJ010000378.1 GCA_029051835.1 Paramuribaculum sp.
TTGCCGTCCACCTCGATTGTCTCCTTTGCAGCGATAGTAGAACGTGTGATGAAGATCTCTTCGTTCGACATATCTTTGAACACAACTTCGCGATAGTTGGAAGGATGGATGTCTTTTTTCATTGTTGTTATGCTGTTAATCGATTAATCCGTTAGAAAATCGCGCTGGTAAGGCGCAATGTTTGTAATGGCGGTGCAAAGTTAGATATTTTTTTATAATCCGCCAATAGTTTCTTCGGCTTTCGGATTTTATCGCAGTAAATTAGTGGTGAAATCTACGGTGAGGTCATCGATCGCATGCCGCTACAGCCGCATTGAATAGGCGGATGTCGGTCAGAGCATAGCGAGGGCTTTTTTGATGGCTTGCTCCACTTTGATCTGCGGGTCGGCGTCGAACAGCTTGCGGAGCGCCTTGGCTGCGGCCGGGCGCGGAAATCCGAGCATGACGAGGGCGGCGAGCGCTTCGTCGAACGCCTCGCTTGCGGCGGGCGCCATGACGGCCACCGGCATGTCGCCCGAGGGCTTGATCTTGTCGCGCAGATCCACCACGATGCGCTGTGCGGTCTTGGCTCCGATCCCTTTGACGGCTTTGAGGCGGGCGTGGTCGCCGGCGATGATGACCGACGCCAGCTCGGGGGCGGGGATCGACGAGAGTATCATCCGCGCGGTGTTGGCTCCGACGCCGCTCACTCCGATGAGTTCGCGGAACAGTTCGCGCTCCTGCGGGCTGATGAATCCGTAGAGCTGATAGGCGTCCTCGCGTATGGCTTCGTGCACGAGCAGTCGCGCTTCCTTCTTGTCCTGCAGCTCTGTGTAGGCTGTGAGGGTTATGGCGAGAAGGTAGCCCACGCCGTGGCAGTCGACCACGGCGTAGGCGGGTGTGAGTTCGGCCAGAGGGCCGTGGATATATTCTATCATATCAGTCGGCGAGGTCTACAGCGTAATACATCTTTTTGCCTGTGGGGTATACGCCGGTGATGAACATCACCTTGTCGTAGCTGTCGTCGCTCTTCATGATGGCTTCGTAGATCTTCTCCACATCTTCGGGCGAGCTTACGCGGCCGTTGTTGATGTCGGAGATGATGAAGCCCTCGCGTATGCCGGCGCGCTTGAAGCGGCCGTCGCCCGTCACTTCGCTCACCTGCACTCCGCTGCGCAGACGCAGGGCGCGGAGCTTGTCGTCGGGCACTTTGGCGAATTTGGCTCCGAGCGACTCGATGGTCGGCGCCTTGACGATGCGTGTGGAGCCTTGGTTGTTGAGAAGCGTCACTTCGAAGTTTCTGGGGCTGCCGTCGCGTATGATCGCGAGGGTGGCCTTGTCGCCGGGGCTAAGACGGCTGAGCTGCTCCATGAACTGGGCTTTGTTGTGGATGGCTGTGCCGTTGATGGCCACGATCACATCGTTGGGTTTCACTCCGGCGGTCATGGCGGCTCCG
The DNA here is from genome assembly GCA_029051835.1 of Paramuribaculum sp. Classification (GTDB taxonomy): domain Bacteria; phylum Bacteroidota; class Bacteroidia; order Bacteroidales; family Muribaculaceae; genus Paramuribaculum. The sequence continues at coordinate 1,436 of JAIDKJ010000378.1, forward strand.
CCTTCGCTGACTTCCTCCACCACGATGCCGGCGTTGATGTTCTTGAAGCCCTTCTCCTTGATGATTTCGGGAGTAAGCTCGCGGAAGCTGATGCCGAGCACTGCGCGCTGCACCGTGCCGTATTTCTTGAGGTCGGTCATCACCTTGACCACTATCGACGTGGGTATGGCGAAGGAGTAGCCGGCGTAGTTGCCGGTCTGCGAGTAGATGGCGGTGTTGCTGCCGATGAGTTCGCCCTTGAGGTT
>JAIDKJ010000379.1 GCA_029051835.1 Paramuribaculum sp.
CTATGTGATCACTCACGACGTGTTTGAGGCAGTCATCAAATATAACCATGACAATAAACTCAATGTGCTCGGCCAGCCGGTGCCTGTAGAAGTGAAGGCTCTCGATTTTAAGAAAGAGAAAGATTTCACCTTTGAATATGATCTGGCTCTCGCCCCCGAACTCGATGTGAAGATAGACAAGGATGAGCATATACCTTATTATACTATCGAGGTGACCGACGAGATGGTCGATGAGCAGGATAAGGCTTTCCGCAAGCGTTTCGGCGCACAGGTGCCGGGCGATGAGTTTGAGGACGACGCTCTTGTGAAAGGCGCTATAGAGCAGCTTGACGAGAATGGCAATGTCATGGAGGGCGAGGGCGCTATCCAGGTGGCCAACGGTATTGTCGCTCCGATGTATTTCAAGTCGGACGACCAGAAGGCTCTCTTCAAGGGTGCCAAAGTGGGCGACAAGGTTACTTTCAATCCCTGGATGACTTGCAACGGAGATCCGACAGAAATGTCGTCGATGCTGCAGGCCGACAAGGCAAAAGTGGCTGATCTGCACAATGATTTCCGTTTCACTATATCTGAGATCATCGTCGTTAAGCCGGCCGAGCTCAATCAGGAATTTTTCGATCAGGTTTTCGGCAAGGACAAGGTCAGCGATGAAGCCGGCTACCGCAATGCTATCCGCGAGATGATCGCCGGTGAGCTGAAGCAGAACTCGGAGATGGTGTTCCGTATGTCGGCCCGCAAGTACTTCCTTGAGAAGTACGGCTCGATGGAGCTGCCTGCAGCTATACTGAAAAAGTGGCTGATCATGCGCAACGAGGGTCTGAACGACAGCAATATCGATGAGGAATACAGCCACATGGAGCCGGACCTCAAGTGGCAGCTCGTGAAGGAGAACATAGCCCAGAAGCTTGAGGTGAAGATAGAGGAATCGGATCTCATCGAAATGGCCAAGGGTATCGCCGCCCGTCAGTTTGCCCAGTATGGCATGACCAATATCGACGACGAAACTCTGATCAACTACGCCAAGAATATTCTTGCCGACAAGAACTATCGTCCGCGTCTGGTAGAGCAGTGTGGCGACTTCAAGCTCTTCCAGAGCATTGAGAACGGCGTTACTCTCGACTGTGAAACCGTAAGCCTCGACAAATTCAAGGAGATCGCATCCACGATCTGACGATCGGCCGGATCGTGCCGGCGAATGACATAATCATGGCGGGATTCCCCATAGTGAGGGGAGTCCCGCCTGTCGTTTGTCCTTAATCTGATGGCATTCTTTCAAAAAACAAGTCCTAAACTTGCAAATCAGCTAAAATCTTACTAACTTTGATAAAGAATTTACAAGAAGGAAAAGATTGAACACAGAGAATATGAAAAATGATTTCAGAGATTATGCCGTGAAGCATCTCGGCATGAACCCGCTTGCGCTCGATAAATATGCTTCGACCATAACGTCGAGCTATATCTCTCCTACCATTATAGAGGAGCGTCAGCTTAATGTGGCCCAGATGGATGTGTTCTCGCGTCTGATGATGGACCGCATTATATTTTTGGGAACTGATGTCAATGATTATACGGCCAACGTAATCCAGGCACAGCTGCTTTATCTCGACTCGGCCGATCCGGGCAAGGATATCAGCATATATATCAACTCTCCCGGCGGCTCTGTGTATGCCGGTCTGGGAATATACGACACCATGCAGTATGTGTCGAGCGATGTCGCTACGATATGCACCGGCATGGCGGCTTCGATGGCGGCCGTGCTGCTTGTGGCGGGCGCCAAGGGCAAGCGTTTTGCTCTGCGCCATTCGCGAGTAATGATACATCAGCCTATGGGCGGCGCGCAGGGACAGGCGTCGGATATCGAAATTACGGCACGTGAGATACAGAAGCTCAAGAAAGAACTGTATACCATCATTGCTGATCATTCGGGAATGAGCTATGACAAGGTAGCGCAGGATTCTGACCGTGATTACTGGATGACGGCCGAGGAAGCCCGCGATTATGGAATGATTGATGATGTGCTGGTCAAGGCCAAACATTGATCATACGTTAAGCATGGGCGTCCGGATATGATGACGCCGCAAATCCAAAACACCAAACACAGATGGCTAAGAAAAACCAGATAAAATGTGCTTTCTGCGGCCGGCCGGCCGAGGCATCGGAAGTGCTCGTGCCGAGTCCGGTTTCCGATACACATATATGT
>JAIDKJ010000380.1 GCA_029051835.1 Paramuribaculum sp.
TGCGGGCCGCCCTGACAGTAGAGCAGTGCCGGGTAGGTCTTGGTGCTGTCGAAGTCGGCAGGATAAAGCACCCATGTGGTCATGAGCTTGCCGTCGGTGGTGGGCACCATGCGTTTCACCACTTTGGGCATGTCGATCGACGCCAGGAGGGCGGTGTTGACGTTGGTGAGCTGCTTGATCTCTCCACCTTTCACAGCCAGGATCTCGTTAGGCTCCACCATGGAGTGGCGCATGGTCAGAAGGGTGGTGTTGTCGATCGGAGCGAGCGATTCGTAGTCATATTGGCCTTCGGCCACGACGCTTACCTCGCGGGTGGCGGTGGATATGCTGAATATGGGAGTCACGCCATCTTTGGGGGCGATGAAATAGATCGATTTCGAGTCGGGATTCCACGCGATAGCATCGGCGGTGTAGTCCCAGTCGACGGTGAGGTCGGTTTTTTTGCCGGTCGCGATATCGAGAGTGAATATGCGGTTTTTGTCTGACTCATAGCCGTCATGCTCCATGCTGAGCCATGCCAGAGTAGTTCCGTCGGGGCTGAATGCCGGCTGTGTGTCGTATCCGGCCATTCCCTCGGTGAGATTGGTAGTGGTGGCGTTCTCCAGATCATAGAGATACAGGTCGGAATTGGTCGAGAGGGCATATTCCATGCCGGTCTTTTTGCGCGACACGTAGACGAGTTTCTTGCTGTCGGGGCTCCATGCGAAGGATTCGCTGCCGCCGAACGGTTTCATCGGAGCTTCGTATGGCTCGTCGGCCATAATGTCGGCTACGTCGGTCAGACGGTCGCCGTCAAACTTTCCGATAAACGGATGTGGCACCTCGGTCACCCATTCATCCCAGTGCTTGTACATCAGATCGTCGATTATGCGTCCTGTGGCCATAGGCAGGTCGGGATAGGTGTCCTTGGCGGTGCGGGCATATTTCACGTTGGCTATCATCACCACGTGTTTGCCGTCGGGCGCGAAAAGAAATCCGCTGATGCCGCCGTCTATGGAGCTTACGGCTTTGCGGCCGCTGCCGTCGGCGTTCATCACCCACAGCTGGGGCTGGCCGTCGACGGGGCTGATGAACGCTATCCGTTCGCCGCCGTCAATCCACACGGCTCCGTTCTCCGAATCGGGAGTGGCGGTCAGCCGCTGGGCTTCGCTGCCGTCTGTGTTCATCACATAGAGATCCAGATTGCTCTTGTTCTCCTCCACGCTCTCGTAGCTGACGCCATAGAGCACCTTTGTGCCGTCGGGCGACACGCAGGGAGCCGATACACGGCCGAATGCCTCGAGCACTTCGCTGGTATACGTGCGGTCGACGGGCTTGAAACCCGACTTGTCGATCACGTTGCCTCTGTCGGCCGATGGATTCTGACCGCAGCTTGCCAGAAGTGCTGATGCCATCATTGCAATGATTGGTTGTTTCATAAACATTACGGTTATTTTTTTCTTGGATATAATTGTTCTATCAGATCGGGGCGGTGTATTCTGCGCAGGGAGTCTATGATTTCTCGGCGGTAGGTATGGTCATACCAGAAGAAATATCGTCGTTGCGCCAGTTTCTCGTCGCGGGTCCGAGCGCAGCTCACCGGTTTGCCGGTGTAGGGATGCACGCCCGAATAATAGATCTCGGTGCTGACGGTCATGGGCGTCGGAGTGAAATCCTGCACCTGTTCGAGATGGAAGTCCAGTTCCTTGGTCTTCACGGCCTGTCTCTTATACCAATAGCCGCGCCCACGAGAAGGGGAGAACCAGAATGTGCGCTCAGGTGCTTGATAAAAAAATGGGGGG
>JAIDKJ010000038.1 GCA_029051835.1 Paramuribaculum sp.
AAGCTGTATAAAGATGGTGATTACAGAATGAGCCTCTTTATAGGTTGTGGCTGCTTCTTTGGTATCAGAGTAAGTGATTTGAGAAAACTTACTTGGTCTATGCTCTTGAATGATGATAAATTTACACTGACTGAGCAAAAGACAGGTAAAAGAAGAGTGGTGAAGATAAACTCAGACTTTCAAAAGCATATTAAGAAGTGTTTTGAAGCTCTTAATATTACAGATATGGAAGAGCCTTGTTTTCTCTCACGTAGGAATATGGTTATGTCAACTCAGAGAATCAATGTAAGACTTAAGGAGATTAAACAACGTTATAATGTCAAGATTGATAACTTCTCCTGTCATTCGTTGAGGAAAGCTTTTGGCAGGAAAGTATTTGAATCAAGTGGTGAGAATGCACAGATGGCACTTGTAAAACTATCAGAACTATTCAACCATTCATCTGTTGCTATCACTAAAATATATCTTGGACTCAGACAGAAAGAACTTTTAGAAACATACGACCTCTTGGATTTCTAAAAACTCACATATTAAATAATTGCCAACATATAGGGCATCTTTCACAGGAAATAGCTAACTTTGCACCTGCAAACCCACAATGGGCAAGCAGACATACATAGAAAGCGTTTTCGCATCATTCTATCAGTGAAACTTCGACAACTTCAATGAAATACAGAATGGTGGTGAGAGATGCTCTCTTTGGCTTGTATTGTCATATCCCTATGATATACAGTCAAAGTGGGGTCATATCCATTTACCAAGTATTTCATGGGAGTCGAAGCCCACACTGATAAGGTGAGTGGAAATTTGGCTCCACTTTCTTTGTGTGCCTATCCAACCAATCACTATCAAAAAGCATCGTAGAGCCATAGATGCACAGAAAACCAAATGAAAAAACTTTTCATTTCTATGTGCGTGGCTCTTGTTGGGCTATGCGCATCAGCCCAAGAAAAAGGTGACATGGCAGTTGGGCTGAATCTTGGTGTAGCACCCTGCCTTGAGAGTGGAGCCAATGTAACTAACTTTGGTATTGGAGCAAAATTCCAATACAACGTAACCAATCCCATTCGTCTTGAGGCTGACGTGGACTATTGGTTCAAGAACAAAGGGATGGATGTGTTTGACGTAACAGCAAACGTTCACTATCTCTTCAACGTAGGCAGCAAACTCAAAGTCTATCCTCTCGCTGGTATTGGATTTGCACATTGTGGAGGTGGTGCTGATTTCAGCTTTGACGAAGACGACTATAAGGATTTATGGAGTCGTTCGTCAGACGATGATTTCGATGGTTCCTCATCGTCAAGCAAGTTCCTTTTCAACGTAGGTGCAGGTGTGGAGTATCCAATCACTGAAAAACTTGCGATAGGCGCAGAAATCAAATATCAGTACATACAGCACTTCAGTCGCCTTCCTATCTCAGTCGGTGTTAGTTATAAATTCTAACATATATGGCAAAGTCTCTAAAACTTCTCATGGTGGCTCTCTTTGCCACCATGAGTTTCACACTCACCTCTTGTGGTGATGATGACGAACCTTCTATGGATAGCAAGGATTATACGTTCACAATCGATGATGAGGTCTTCTATTATGGGGGTGGTCCGTTTCCTTACTGGCCCGAAACAATACTTGAAACATGGTATTCTCCAAACGATGATGGTACTGAAATCTTCTTCGCTATCACTGGACAAAACGCCCCATTAACACCTAATGAGGTTGGGATACCAATGTATGAGGGTGCAACAAAACAGGCAGAAATTGACCTATTGATATCGAAGTTTGATCCAAAAACCACTAAAAGTGGAACTGTTCTTAATATCTATCATATTCAGGATCCTTGGTCTGAAGGCTCTATCAGGAACCGCCTTGCAATTCACGATTGTATAAATAATATCAGATATGCTACATCTGCAATACTCAGTCGTGATGTAGACGGTGTTATAAAATTCATCTCGTATGAAGAAAACAAAGATGAGTGGGGTGCAGATTACTTGACTCTCGAGTTTGAAAATCTGACTTTTTACGAAGAAGCGGAACGTGTTTATGACGAATCTAACGATAGGTGGTTCACTCCTCTCAACAAAACAAAAAAACATGTAGTCAATGGGAAAATAGTATTTTCTTCCAATTTACTATAGACATAAAAAAGGATTATATCACTATTAACTTTATGTCAAGTAAGTGTCATGTAGGTATAATCAAACACACACTTGAAGGTCGTTGAGGCAATAAGAGGCTTCAACGACTTTTTTGTATCTTAGCCGAGATAATCGTTTTGAGATATTCACTAATGATTGTAAGTGAATATTGCGTTATTAGCATAACTCGCTGATTCACTACGAAATAACACTAAAAGAAGGTGTCGGAGGGCAAAAACAGCCTTTCGACACTTTCATTTTCACATAAATAACCTCATTTTTGAATATCGAAATCAATCGTCAAGCAAGGTGTCATGTTCTGCGTCTGCTATCTCAACATCATTCTCTAAAGCATCCCTCGTCTGTTGATATTTCATATAATCATCATAGGAATACCCCATCTTCATAAATTCTAATAGTAATTCTTTCTCATTCTTTTCGGAGTTACTGATAAGCTCACTAATCTGAGAGTCTATAACAGCAGAATGCCTAACTTGCTTAACCTTATTATTAGCTTCGTTGAGGTTCTGATGCAGATTATCTATTTTAATTTTGTTACGCTCATTTTCCTGTACAAGTTCCACTACCTTATTTATTCCACCTATTGAAAAGGTCTCGTTATTTGAGATATTTGATCCAATGGTGCTTTCCTCATGTTCAGAGCATAGCCTTACAATATCTTCAGGATGCTTCTTTAAGGTAGATTGATATATGTCAATATACTTGGAAGTAGCTTTGTCGTAATGCTCTACCATCTTTGTACTCTGAGCTGTGTACTTGCTTATTTTCTCATAAGTCCATCCTCGTGCTGACAGTAGGGAAACGAAAGTCCTTCTACCTGTATGAGTGGCTATACATTCATATCTCGGCTTTTTGAACTCTTCAGGCTGACTGCTTCCTACATAGTGGATTGATTGAAGTTCCTCTCCTTCGATTCCTGCGTTCTTGGCAATTCGTTTGATTTCTCTGTTTATCTTATCTTTACTGCATTCAGGTAATATGCAATTATACTTATCTATAAGAATTTGTTTGGCTATTTGAAATATGAGACCAACATCAACTCTCTTGTTCGGTGTCTTTTTCGGAGCTATGGATATATAATAATTACCATCAATTTTATCGGTTCTTTCATCAATCCTTAATATGTCAGATATACGATGCCCTAATGTGCATTCAAGTAAAAACATGTCCCTTATTATCTCATCTTTTTCATTTTCACATTGATAACGGTATAATTTCATTATTTCGTCATTGCGAAGGGCGATTTGGTTGTCAGATGATTTATCATCAAACAGACGCAACTTTATAGCCGAGATTTCAAGTTCTGTTAGAAATCCCCCTGCTCTCGCACTAAGAATAATTGCAGATTTCGCGTATTTGAGAATGGAGTTAATGGTTGATACCGTGTAAGGTTCTCCATCATTAAGGTAGTTGTTGTAGATATAGAGAGAAAACTTGTAGAAGAATTCAGTAGTGAATACGTGGAAATCACCAATCTTTTCCCCTTTTTCCCTTTCAAGATAATCAAGAAAGAATTTTAATGCGGGCAGACCTTTATTAAGGTAGTTCTTTGAAGTTGCTACTCCAATGGTTCTGTCATTAGTCACGGCACGCCTAATAACTGCTAAAATATCTTCGATAGTATCTGATTTCTTTTTTCTTGCCATTCCCTTTAATGTAGATTTTAAGTGTGTAACGAAGTCTAATTCATTACCTTTATTACAAATATACTTTTTATATTCCGAAAAGCGAAATTTAATTTCGTCTATCGTAGTATTGACAGTTTTATTGTTTTGGTTATCAATATTAGAAAGAATAGGGCTGATATAGGCGTATTGGAGTAGTGGATTCCACTGATTGGGATAAACTTTTACGCCTGTGTGAAACTTTACCTGCTTACCATCTAATCGTACAATGAAAACAATAGTAGAAGGTGTTTTCTTTTTGGGTTGAGTTAGGTAGAATTTGCCTTTGATTTCAAGAGGGAAAAATTGTCGCTTCATCAGTGTCGAATGCGCACCTGATTTTCAGCGACTTAATGAAACTCGAGGTAACAAAAAACGGTAACAAAAAACGGTAAAACAGTGTTGTTTTTGCCGTGAATATAATTTAACCCTAAAAAAGAAAGTCGCTAACTAAGTGAAAGTTAACGACTTGCGTGGAGTATAGCGGACTCGAACCGCTCACCTCGACACTGCCAGTGTCGCGCTCTAGCCAGATGAGCTAATACCCCGATGTTTGCGCTGCAAAGTTACGACATTTCCGTGAAATAACAATGTGAAATAAGGTTAAAAGAGATGCATGGCGATATATATTTTGCGCGGGCGGTCATATTTATGTAACTTCGCGATATGAAACACAGCCTACTTTTAGCAGTGGCCGTGGCCGGTGCGCTGGCGGCGCAGGCCTCTGGCCAGATCAACGGAGCCGGTGCGGCAGGATATCTGGAGCGTGGCTCCCGAATGTTTGACGATCTGAACTATACCGGGTGTATGGATCAGATGCGTGCCATGGAGCGACTGACACCTTCGCCCGATCAGGTGGAGGAGGCGCGGCGCCTTACGGCGTTGTCGGCTCTCCATCTGGGTCACGACGATGCTCTGAAGTTGATACGTAAGTGGATTGCCGACTATCCGGCGTCGGACCGCCGCGAAGAGATGCTTGCCGCCGTGGGCGACTGGTATTTCCACCGGGCCGACTATCCTGCGGCTGTTGAGGCCTACGGTCGTGTCGGACGCAATGCGCTCGACAGCTCTACGGCTGCCGATGTCGATTACCGTCAGGCATATTCCCGGCTGATGCTCGGCGACACCGAAGAGGCCATGCAGGGCTTCAAGCGGCTGGCCGGATCCGACCGCTACCGTGCCGCCGGAGCTTTCTACCGGGGATATCTCGAATATGCCGCCGGCAATTATTCCGAGGCCCGGTCGCTGTTCAGGGAGGCTTCGGGCAATTCAGAGCTCAACGATGTGGCGCAATACTATCTCGCGCAGATCGATTTTGCCCAGGGCGATTTTGCCGGAGCCTTGTCGCTCAGCCGCCAGCTGTTGAAAAACGATGCCGTCGAGCAGTTTGCCCCGGAGATGAACCGTATAGCCGGAGAGTCGCTCTTCAACCTCGGCCGCGAGGATGAGGCGCTCCCGTATCTGCGCAGATATGCGTCGACCACCGACCGCATCCGTCCGTCGGCTTTCTACATACTCGGAGTGGGCGAATACCGCCTCGGCAACTATCAGGCAGCAATCCGCAGCCTCGGGCATGCGGCTTCGTCCGACGACGCCATGGGACAGAGCGCCAACCTGATTCTCGGTCAGAGCTATCTGGCCGAAGGCAATGCCGACGGCGCGCTGATGGCTTTTGAGAAAGCCTACCGCATGGGATTCGACCGCAAGGTGTCGGAGTCGGCCATGTACAACTATGCCGTGGCCAAGTCCGAGGGCGGACGTGTGCCTTTCGGCAATTCAGTAGCTCTTTTCGAAAACTTCCTGCGCGAATATCCGAAGTCGGAATACGCCGACCGTGTGCGCTCCTACATGATATCGGGCTATATGACCGACAACGACTATCTGGCCGCTCTGAAACTTCTCGATGCCATGAACCGTCCGACGCCCGAGGCCAATGCAGCGCGCCAGCGTGCGCTCTTCGCTCTCGGCACCCGCGAATATTCGTCGGGTCGCCTCACGGAGGCTCTCGACCGTTTCCGCCGGGCAGCATCCATCAGCGGTGCCGACCGTTCGATAGCCCGACAGGCTCTCCTCTGGGAGGGAATATGCCAGTATGACCTCGAACGCTACGATGCGGCGGCGCGCTCCCTTCAGGCTTACCTTAAGGATGCGCGGCGCGGCGACTCCAACGCTGTCATCGCCCGCTACAATCTCGGCTACGCCCGCTTCGCGCAGGCCGACTACAAGGGCGCTCTCGCCGATTTCCGCGATGTGATTGCGGCGCGTCCCGACAACCGTATGCTTGCCGACGCCTACAACCGCGCCGCCGACTGCCTGTACTACGGCAGCGACTTCGCCGGGGCTGCCGAGGCCTACGACAAGGCGTTCGGCCTCAATCCCGAGGCCGGCGACTACGCGCTCTATCAGAAAGCCGTCATGAGCGGCCTGCAGCGCAACCACAAGCAGAAGATAGATCTTATCTCCGATCTTTGCAGCCGTTATCCCACATCGTCGCTCATACCTGCCGCCATGCTCGAGCAGGCCGATGCCTACACGGCCGTGGGCGACAACAATGCCGCGCTCAAGGCCTACGACAATCTGCTGCGCGACTATCCGGCGTCGACCTACGCCCGTCAGGGACTGCTCCGCAAGGCCATCGCCTCGCTGAGCGCCGGCCGACGCAAGGAAGCCAAAGAGGCCTACCGCCATGTCATATCGTCATATCCTACAAGCGAGGAGGCGCGCATGGCCGCCGACGACCTCAAGCGCATCTATGCCGACGAAGGCCGTCTGCAGGAATATTCCGAATTCATAGCATCCGTTCCCGACGCTCCGCAGACCGAAGCCTCCGAACTGGAGGCGCTGGCATTCCGCGCCGCCGAGTCCGACTATGTGACCAACGACCGCACGGAGCGTCTGGCCGACTATCTGCGCACATATCCCGGCGGCGTCCATGAGCCGCAGGCCCTCCTGCTGATGGCCAAGGCCGCCGAGGCTGCCGGCCGCGACACCGAGGCTCTCGACTATGCCACACGCCTGACCGACCGCTATCCCCACGCCGACGTAAGCGAGGACGCGCTGATCATCCGTGCCGAAGCCGAGCTGTCGCAGGGTCGCGGAGCCGCCGCGCTTGAGTCATATCGCCGGCTGGAGCAGAGCGCATCGAGTCCGCGCCGTCTGCAGCAGGCCCGCATCGGAGTGATGCGCACGGCGCTGATGCTCGACGAAAACGCCACGGCGCTGGAGGCAGCCGACCGTCTGCTGGCATCGTCGGCCGAAAACCTCACCGGTCTGCCTGAGATATCCTACGACCGCGCTCTCGCGCTCAGCCGTCTTGGCCGCAATGACGAGGCCGAGGCAGCATGGACTCTTCTTGCCGCCAACCCCGAGGAAGAATACGGCGCACGTGCGGCCGTAAGCCTGGCCGAGTCGCAGCTCAAGAGCGGAAATGCCGAAAAGGCACGTGCCACCGCCGACGCACTCATCAACGCCAATCCGCCCCACGCCTACTGGCTCGCACGAGGATTTATCGTGCTCAGCGACGCACTGCGCGCCCAGGGCAACGGCTTCGAGGCCGACGAATATCTCCGTTCGCTCAAGAGCAACTATCCCGGCACAGAAGCCGAAATCTTCGATATGATCGAATCACGTCTGAAACAACAGCAATAACATCCTCTCATGATTAATCACGCCATAAGATTGACGGCAATAGCCGTAATATCGGCTGCCGCCACCGCCACGACGGCCGCGCAGCAGCTCAACAAGGAGATCACCGTGGAGCGCGAAGTGGTGCCTATACAGCGCGAGGCCACACGCCTTGGCTTCACTCCGACGGTGTCCCTGCCGCCGCTGGCCATGGAGCGTCTGTCGCCATCCACGAGAGCCATCACCGCACGTATGCCGGCCGGCATCGTGGTGCTCGATCCGGCCGCATGGGCCGACAGCATCTACATCAGCCCCTACCGCGGATATGCCTCCATCGGATTCATGCCGCTCTACAACGCCATGCTCTCCGCCGGCTACCGGATTGTCGACAATTCCACTACCCGCGTCGGCGCCTGGCTGCAATATGACGGCACGGTCTACACCTCGCGCCGCACTCTCAGCGGTAACGATCCGATGCCCGGCATGAAGAAATATCTGCGCGAACATACGGGTACGGTCGGAGCCTACGCGTCGCAGCGCATAGGTGCCACCTCCGAACTGTCGGGAGTGGTCGACTATTCCTACACGCGCTACAATCAGCCCGAATATAGCGATGTGTACATGCTTGGCGTCTACGACTGGCATTACCAGTCGGTCAATCGTATCAACGCCGATCTGAACTGGAAATCAACCATCAACGACCTCGGCTACGATGTGAGAGCCGGCTTTTCGCGATTTGCATTCGGCGCCGAAAGGGCGATACCCAATACCGCGATCGTGTTTCCGGCCGAGTCCGAAAACAATTTCCGTGTCGGAGCTGATCTGACTGCCGATTTCGACGGTGGCTCATTTGCCGCGCTTGACATCGATCTCTCGGCTCTCCGCACAAATCCCACGGTAGAGAATGCCTTCTATGACACCCCGAAGTCTTATTCCACGTGGCTGCTACGCTTCAATCCATCGTACGCCTACCGCTCCGGAGTGTTCGACATCAAACTTGGCGCACGGATAGATCTGACGCATAATTCGGGCAAGGCATTCCATATCGCCCCCGATGTGAAGATAGCGGTCAATCCCTCGTCGATGTTCGCTTTCGAGGTGAGCGCCGGAGGAGGCGAGTGGCAGAACACCCTCGCATCGGTCTACGCCATAGGCCGCAATATCGACTCCTGGACAGCCTATTCCAATTCACACATTCCCCTTACCGTCGATGCGCGCCTTCGTATCGGACCGTGGAGCGGACTCTACGGCGAGGTGTCGGGCGGCTATGCGCGCGCCAACGACTGGCTGATGCCCGGCCAGGCAAGCAGCTACGGCAATATGACATTGCGTAGGGAGGATATAAAGGGATTCCATTTCGGAGCGGCCGTGGGCTACCGTTGGAGCTCGATTCTCGACGCACGTGTGGAATGGCAGACAGCACAGAACGATCAGGACAAGGGTTATTATCTCTGGCGTGACCGTGCGCGGAACGTGATCGACGCTACCGTAAAGGTAAATCCGATCGAAAAACTGAGTATCGACCTTGGCTTTACGCTGCGCACCGGTCGCCGGATATTCAACGGCCTGTCCGAACAGGCTATCCCGCTTGGCAACGTCCGCGATCTCTCGCTCGGCGCCACCTACCGGCTGACGCCGTCGGTAAGCATCTTCGCAGAGGGCGAGAATCTGCTCAACCACCGATATTCGACCGTCGACTATTTCGAGTCGCAGGGCATCACCGGACTCGTCGGCGCCTCGTTCAAGTTCTGACACCACACTTCCATGCATCAGAGTATAGTCATCATACCCACCTATAAGGAGATAGAGAATATCGAAGCCATAATCCGCGCTGTGATGGCGCTTGGCGACGATGAATTCGACGTACTTGTGGTCGACGACGGATCGCCCGACGGCACTCCCGAAGCCGTCCGCAGCCTGCAGCAGGAATTTCCCGGCCGCATAAAGCTTCATGAACGTCCCGGCAAGCTCGGCCTCGGCACGGCCTATATCGAGGGCTTCAAGCTCTGTCTGGCCGATCCGGCCGGCTACCGTTATATTTTCGAGATGGACGCCGATTTCAGCCACGATCCGAAGGATCTGCTCCGTCTGTTGGCGGCCTGCCGCGACGAGGGCGCCGATATGGCTGTCGGTTCGCGCTACGTCACCGGCGTAAATGTGGTCAACTGGCCCATAGGACGTGTGCTGATGTCGTACTACGCGTCGGCCTACGTCAGGCTGGTCACCGGAATGCCGGTCCGCGACACCACTGCCGGATTTGCATGCTATACCCGTCGGGTGCTTGAGGCGTTGCCGCTCGACTCCATCCGCTGCAAGGGCTATGCCTTCCAGATCGAAATGAAATTCCAGACCTTCAAGCGCGGCTTCCGCATCAAGGAAGTGCCCATAATATTTGTCAACCGAGTGCTTGGCACGAGCAAGATGTCGACAGGTATTTTCAGCGAAGCCGTATTTGGCGTGTTGCGCCTGCGCTTCGACAGTCTGTTCAAAAAATATCCGCAATATGGACCGCAGACCGATACTGATTCATGACGCCCGGATTGTCAACGAAGGGGTCACCGCACGTGGCTACGTGCTTATAGAGGGCGATGTCATCGCCGATACCGCGCCGGGCGATGCGCCCGCCGAACTCATGCGTCGCGACGATCTGGAGAAAGTCGACGCCGCCGGGCGTCTGCTTCTCCCCGGAGTGATCGACGAGCATGTGCATTTCCGCGATCCGGGGCTTACGCACAAGGCCGACATGGCCACCGAGAGCCGAGCGGCTGTGGCCGGAGGCGTGACATCGTTTATCGACATGCCCAACACCCGTCCAGCCACAGTCACCCCCGGAGATGTGGCCGCCAAGCGTGAGCGCGCCGCCGAGGTTTCGGTGGCCAACTACGGCTTTTTCATCGGAGCCACCGACACCAATCTGCCTGATCTTCTCGCCGCCGACTGGAGTCTGACTGCCGGAGTGAAGCTGTTTCTCGGATCCTCCACCGGCAATATGCTCGTGGAGCGCCGCGAGGTGATAGAGCGCATTTTCCGCGAGGTGCCGGCCCTTATCGCCGTTCATGCCGAGGACGAAGCCACCATCAAGGCCAACCGTGAGGCTGTGGTGGCGCGCTACGGCGAGGATCTGCCTATCGGTTTTCATCCGGTGATACGCAACCACGACGCTTGCCTTAAGGCCACGCAGACGGCCGTGGATATGGCCCGGCTTACCGGCGCGAGGCTCCATGTGCTCCACGTGTCCACAGCCGACGAGCTTCGACTGTTCGAAGCCGGTCCGGTGGCCGGAAAACTCATCACGGCCGAAACCTGTCCGCAATACCTGCTCTTCACCGACGAGCAATACCCCCATCTGGGCGCCCGGATCAAGTGCAATCCCGCCATAAAGCGTCCCGTAGACCGCGACGGACTGCGCTATGCCGTGGCCAACGGCCTTATCGACGTCATAGCCACTGACCATGCGCCGCATCTCCTTGAAGAGAAGGAGGGCACGGCTCTGACCGCTGTCAGCGGCATGCCGCTGGTGCAGTTCTCGCTCCCCGTCATGCTCGAACTCTCAAAGGAGGGAGTGTTGTCGCTGGAGCAGGTGGTCGAGAAGATGGCCCACAATCCGGCCACGCTGTTCGGCATCGAGGGCCGCGGATTTATCCGCAAGGGATATTATGCCGACCTTGTGATGGTCGACGACGATGTGGAGCCTTATCCCGTCACCCCGGAGTCGGTCATCAGCCGGTGTGGATGGAGTCCGCTCGAGGGCGCTCCGCTGAGTGTGCGCGTCGACCAGACATGGGTCAACGGCCACACGGCCTACCGCCACGGCATAGTGTTTGCCTCGGCCCGCGGCATGGCTCTCCGTTTTAGCCATAAATAAGCAATCATCCTCTCAAACAGAATATTTTATGGACTGGAAAGAACAACTTCACGCGATGATGCCGCTTCTCGGACATCGCAACTGGATTGTGGTCACCGATATGGCCTATCCTCTGCAGACCAATCCCGGTGTGCTTACCCTCGACGCCACGGCCGACGATTTCCCGACAGTGCTCCAGACGCTCCGCAGCGAGCTTGACGCCGCTCAGCACGTCGTGCCTCACGTATACCGCGACAGCGAGCAGTTGCGCCTCGACGAGAGTCTGTGTCCCGGCATCGAAGCCTATCGCACCTATGTCGACAGTGTGATCGGCGGCTCTGACACGGTGAAGGCTCTTGGCCATGAGGAGCTGATATTGCGGCTTGACGAAGTCAGCCGGCTATATCGCGTGGTGATCATCAAGTCGGGTCTGACCATACCCTACACCTCGCTCTTCTTCGAACTCGATTGCCGCTACTGGGATGCCGACCGTGAAGCGGCCATACGCTCCTGATAGCTCTATATACCGTATAACGACCGCGGGCGGCTCCATTGTCAACGGAGATCGCCCGCGGTCTTTTTCAAGTAATCAGTGTGTGTTTTTATAGTAATGTGTATGGGTGTGGCATGGCTGTTCAGCGGTAGTCGGCGAAGCGTGTCTGGAGCTGCTGGCGGGCGAAGAAAATGCGGCTCTTGATGGTGCCCAGCGGCA
>JAIDKJ010000381.1 GCA_029051835.1 Paramuribaculum sp.
ATGGGGGTCGCTGATTCCTCTTTAGTACGCTCGCCGGCTTCAAAATCCGACGAGTTGATGTAGTCGATATGCTCTTGGGCTTCTTCCGAACCAAGTTTTGCGGCGTCCTCGAAATACTCATATCCAAGCTCGATATCTTCTTCAGTTCCCCTACCGAAAGCGTATGCCACGCCAAGAGCATTGAGCACACTGCCAAGGATAGATTCCCAAAGGCTATCTTTCCCCTCCTCAGCTTCCTTAAGAAACACTAAAGCCATATCATCATCCTGTAAGACTCCAAGACCAGCCTGATAGCAGAGGCCGAGATATGCGGCACACTGAGTTTTGGTGTCGGACGCGCATTTAGGATTCTCGTATGCCTTTTCAAACCAGTCGAAAGCCTGAGCATAATCCTGCTCGGCACCTCCGCAACCTTCGTAATGGTAGTAACCCATCTCGAACTGCCCGGCTGCGAGGCCACCGTTTGCAGCCATTTCATATAGCTGATAGGCAAGCTCGATGTTTTCTTCCACCTCCTCACCGGCTTCATAAACATGTCCGGCGTTGTAGGCACCCTGCGGGTCGCCTTTTCGTGCAGCCTCCACATAGCGTAACAGACCGGCGTATGAGTCGCCCTTCTCTTTGCGAAGATAATAGCCGTAGTTAGTGCAGATTACCGGCGATATATCGGCCAGCTTCAAGTAAAATTTTTCAAAGAGATCCTGTGTTATGCCACCACGGCCTGATTTGCGTATGTTGCAGTAATTGCCCCACCCGGCACATAGCCCGCCGTCGAAGCTTCTCTCATACCACTCCTTTGCTATCGGATAGGCCCATGTGTTATAATCATCTTCATCTTTGAATTGCTTGGCATATTCAGGCTCGACGCGCAGATAGTCGCCCCAATAATACACATTGCCAACCATATAGCAACAGAAGGCATCACCACTCTCAGCCTGACCGAGAATCTCCTCGAACGCATCCTTGAACGAAGCAAACGGCATTCCGCGCTCTACCGAGGGGGTTAGATTGCCGCTTCGTGCAGCGCATAGCACACCGGTGGCGCTGCCCATCATCGCGCTCTTCTGCATCAGTTTGGAGGCATTGGCGTCGTCAGCCTTGAATCCGGCCTGCGCCCACACATATTCCTCACCCATGAAACAGCGGGCTATGAATGCCAACGCATCGGCATCACCCTTTTGCGCCGCCTCCATGAGCAGTGCATATCCACGGCGTATCTCCTCCCGGTCGAAACTCGACCAGATCAGCTTGACAGCCGTTTTGACTTGTTTACTATACTTACCTTTCATTATCGTCATCTTCATCTTCATCTAAAAACCTGAACACAAGCCGCTCAAAGTTGTTGTTGACATCAAACGGCCCACATTCATCCATAGGATCGGGCAATATATCGTCATCAATCAGACTCCACAGCCAGCTTCGCAGGCGTCCGGCATCAGAAGTGACACCTCTGAAGCCTATTGGTGCCTCCTCCGTCCATCTGACATATTCGACTTTATACACCACGGTAGGAGCAGTATCATTGTCACACCTTCGGATATTGACATATCCGCCATCACCGTTTATGAAATCATATAGCATCCATCGCGATTTGCCCTCTATGATGTTTTCCAATGCACCAACCACATCCCGACCTCCGAAGTATCGGAAATCCTCACCATCCACACATAATTTCTCCTCCGCCTCTTCCTGCTCCAGATGGATTTTCTGGCATTGCCAGCCGGTCATGTCGGGCAGCGAGGCGGTGCGAAAGAAATCACACATCATATCAACGGCCATATCGCAATCAACGCCTGACCTCCACATACGCATCATATATCCATTGACTCTAAAACACACGGCTATACTTTCATCCTTGTAATAATCAATGGAATATGCCTCTGCGTCGCGAACAAGCACCACCGGCACACATTTTTCAATGTATACCGACACATTGTCCTCAATATCATACACGGCATCGGCAATCTTCTCCTCGGTCACGTTTGACGTGCGTTTGGTTCCGTTCTCGATTCCCAGCACATACTGAGGTTTCATCGCCGTCACTCCCCTGCGTTTGCCTGCGTCCATAGCCAAAAATCTCTGTCGGAGTTTCATGATCAAAACGTCAGCAGCAGACCTTTGTTCTGACTGAGGGCTTCCTCATACAGTGCACAAAGATCATCGTAGGCTTCCATCCACTCCTCTGCCGCTACTTCATCGGTCAGAGAGTCTGGCTCTGCATTTTCTGCCTCCTCACGATTATCACGCAACACCTCCAGAATCTCAGCTACCTCATCGCTGTCTATTATACCGAGACCCTGCATGCCCGGATCGACAACCACACCGTCAATTTCAACTTCCCAGCCGGTGACCGGAAGTTCGCCGCACTCAAATACGTCAAGCGACTTTATCACCTCATTGACTGAATCCCACATCTCACCCAGTCCACAATCATCATCTACATCATAACACGCCGTCAGAAGTATATCGAAATATACCTGAAGCGTCAGCTCGCCGAACTCCGTTTCCCAGCCCTCGCCGAGCACGTCGCCCGTATAAGGCGACTGCAATTCGTCGAGATGCTCACAGATATACCGGTGTGCGACTTCCATGTTTTCTATGCTGGCCTTCATGACAGGCTCTATTTCGGTGTGAAATTTGACTGTGTCAAATACAAACGCCTTATGATCCACACTCATAACTATTTGATTTTACCTTGTTGATTTTTATCGCTTATGCAAATAACACTGAAATATGACTGCTCGTTGAAATCCGATATTTTCAATTCCACATCGACTGCCGACGACCTGATGATATCGGTTCCACAATAATATTCATCGCTGATCATAAACCGCACGTTTTTGAGTCCGGCACAATTGTCGGAAAGCTTATAGCATCGGGATGACAGGATTTCATTCCCGTCATTTTCCACCTTTACGACCGACTCTGCAAAGCAGTCGATACCGCCGGTCAGGCAGCCTGTGAATGCCAAGGCCATGCCACAGTATAAT
>JAIDKJ010000382.1 GCA_029051835.1 Paramuribaculum sp.
CGACAGGCTTATGGTCGATCTCCGCAAGGTGTTCAACCGCGATTTCTGGGACGGATATTATCTCGGACGCCGTCTGGGCGAGTGGTCGGGCAAGTACGGTTCGTCGGCCACACGCGTCAAGCACTATGCCGCCAAGGCCGTGAAGTGGTTCCCGCGCATCGGAGTGGGAGAGTTCGTCATGGAGGCGGGAGAGCTGTGTGTGGGCGACGAGATCGTCATCACCGGCCCGGCCACCGGCGCGTTGATCACCACCGTCAGCGAGATACGCGTCGATCTCCGGCCGGTCGATAAAACGGTCAAGGGAGAGGCATTCTCCATACCTCTCCCTTCGCGCGTCAGGCCTTCCGACCGTCTTTATGTGTGGCGTCCCACCGCCTTGGCTTCCGATAAGTGATGGCCGTCAGTATATCCGGCCTGTGATAGTCGCCGCAGCCTCCCGGTCAGCCCGGGCGGCGTTGCGCGCAAGCATGGCGAGCAGCGTCGATTCGCTTGCCTCGGCCGATTCCGCGTAGCATGCTGCCATCTCCGGATCGCTGCCGGCATGAAGGTCGGCCAGTGTCCTGCGCCCTGCGGCGTGTGTCATCAGGCGCAGGGCCAGTCCGCGTTCGGCGTCGCTTAGCGATTCGGGAGTGTCTATGGTTATTATCTCTCCGTCATCCGATATTACGGTGATATATGGTGTCGCCGTGGCGGCGGTCTGCGCTGTCGCGGCTCTTGCCATCACGGCCAGCGCCTCGTGGTTGTCAGGTGTCAGCAGGCCGGGGGTCGATCGGCCCAGCCGACGTCTGAGCGCGTTGTCGGCCAGTATTTCCGCTATGATCGCGTCTATTGATATTCCTGTCATTGTATTGGGGCTTAATTGTTTCTGGAGCTGCTGTGGTGTTCTCTGTCAGGTGGTCTGTTCTGTCCGTTGCCGCATGGCGCGCCTCCGTCGCTGTCTTATCCGCTGATATAGCCTCAGGGCGGTCGAGGGTTCGATGAAGAATCCCGATGCCCCTCCGGCAAGCACATGGGCGAGCGCTTCGCCGCGCCCTATTCCGCGTTTCTGCTGCAGCAGCGCCACTTTGCGGCCTATCTCCTCACGGCGGCTGGCGGTCGACGGATGTTCGCGTCTTCGTCGGCGTCGGGCGTTGTCGGGCTGTTGATGGAGATGGCGCATGGCCTGTTCATGGCTCAGATAGTACGACGGCGCGGGCATTCGCGAAGCCCGGCGTGCTATCTCGGCGGCGGTGAGCGAGCCGCCGCGGGCCGACTCACCCCCCAAGCGGCAGGCGGCTATGAAGTCGCGGGCGCGCGGCGATAGAGTCGGATCCTGGGGTCGGTGTGTGATTGGCATAGTCGTGAATGGGTGATAAAGGTGTAAAGGGTGTGGTAGTGATGTCGGGTGATGCAAAGTTACGTCATGACATGGGCAAGAATGCGACACTTGTGAGTTAAAATAGATAAACAATTGTAGTCGGTATGATAATTTTTCTTGCCTGTCATGCGTCGGTTTCTGCTCTTGTTCCGCCTCGTATGCCGTCGATGAGGCGGTTGCGCGATTCCACAAAAGTGGCGAAAGCTTCTATAAGGTCTATCAGAGCGGTGGTGGCGTTGCGGGTGCGTGCGTCGTAGAGGGCGGCGGAGGTGTTGCCTGTGGTGTCGCGGCCCTGCAGAGAGCTGTTCACTCCCGATATCTGTTCGAGCATCGAGGTCTGTATCTGAA
>JAIDKJ010000383.1 GCA_029051835.1 Paramuribaculum sp.
ATCGGGCACTTTCGAAGCAGAAGCAGCTGTACCCATCGGACCTCTGCACGCGGCGGTCTGTGCATCCTCAGCTTCATCATCCTCCTTGGGATCGAGATCAAGTATAGTGCACTTTTCAGTCCACTTGCACAACCAGATGTCCTCACCGGTTTCCTCGTCGTAGCCATTGTAAACGCCTACGCTTTGAGCCGGGAATTCAAACTTGACACCGTCAACCAGCTTACCCGGAGCCACACAACCGATGTAGAATCCCATGCTTATCGCAGAAGGCTCAACGACAACATTGTCGGGATCCGTAGCATCGATGTAAACGTAGAAGTGACCGCGATCGCAGGGATAACCGTAGTAATCTCCCACTGTGGTTCGATCTTCGTCAATCTCTGTTGCATACGGTTTAACGATACGGTAGTAACCGGGGTATCTGATGCTTTCCTGAACGGTAACGAACCACTGCATGGGCTGACGCATGATCAGACCTGCGAAGAATGCATCGCTGTAAAGAGCCTGGACAGGCACTTCCTTGCCGTCGACAACCTTAGTAACAGTCTTCCATCCTGCATTCCAGTCGACAGTCTGCATCTCATAACGGAACGTATAAACATGCTCTGCCTGAACATCTCCCGAAGCATTGACGGGAACGACTATAGCAGTGTAATAACCGGTCTGGGTCATCTGAATCTCAAAGCTTCTGCTTGCAGAATAAAGTTCTTCGGCATCATTTTTGATGGCCTCTTTAATACCTTCAACCTTTTCAGCAACAGCCGAGGCTTTAAGAGCGCCGGGATAGAGATGGAAAGCATAGCTGGCCACATCCGCACCCTTGACGATATTGAGAATAGCATATTCCTTGCTGTCCTCGCTTACATAAGTGCCGTCGTTGCTTACGATGATGTCATAATCGGGATAGCCGGGGAGCTGAATGTAGTCGAAATTGTCGGGACCCCACCATCCAATGCTGCCTCCTCCTTTGTCGATGATGAAGCACATAGCGATGGTCATGACTCCTGTTTCGGGGTTGAAACGGCTCGAATGTTCATACAGCGTGGGATCCTGACCAGCGAGAACCTTTGAAGCCATGGTGTACATGTCGGCAACAAGGATCTTGTTACCTCCATTTTTCTCGCCGGTATCCTGCAGGGGAACAGTGATGGCATTTGTCGACTTGTTGAGCTGGATTACAAGTTCATTTGAAAACAACGAACCGGCAACATAGCGGTACTCCACCAGATCGGAATTGACAAGCGACGAACGCATCTGAATCACCTGTGTCTCCACAAAACCCCAGGGGGTATTGTTGGTATAGACAGAGCTGCCCAGGTTTTTCCATGCGGTCCAGGGAGCATACTGAAGTGTGACAGTCTGCTGCGACTTGCCGTAAGGTGTCAGGTCGGCGCCCTCGATAGTAAGATCGATGGTATACTTTGTTTCCTGCTTGATCTTAGCGAAGTCGAAGTCGATGGAGATGGGAGCTGTAGCCGATCCGTCGGCAAAGGCGGCCACTGTCGACACGGTAAAGATGTCGGTGGCTTCTCCGCCTACGGTAGCAGTGGCGATGACAGGCACGGTGATGGCACCCGAAGTATTTACACGCTCGACGTTAACTATAACCGAAGTCTGGTTTTCCTCGAGATCAACAGTCGAAGGTGTAGTGGTGGGGAAATAGACCTGCGGCGTGGAGAGCTGCTCTGCGGGATCATACTTCACCTCGTCGGTGCAGGCACCGAGTCCCCACATAGTGAGGGCCAGGGCCGGCAGAGCGAGTATTTTATTGAATTTCATATTCTAAGATTATTATGATGCTTGATTAGTATTTGAGCGAGGTGTAGCAGTCAGAAGGATCGGGGTTGTTCCAGTCCTTGACAGCCTCGTTGTTGTTGCCTTCGGTTTCAACGATACAGAAGTTCATCCATGCGGGGCGCGTGGTGGTGTTGAACTGTGCCGACTGCTGGAAGTTAGTGCCCTCGTAGCCACGGATTACGGGCTTGTTGAGACGCTTGTAGTCGAAGAAGGTCAGTCCTTCACCCCAAAGCTCTATGCACTTCTGTGTGAAAATCTCGTCGATGATGCCCTCCTGATCGGTGGCACGGCAAGAATAGACATTGTAGCGGTAGGTCTTCATGAAGTCCTCAAGAAGCGCCTTGCCCTGCGCGGGAGCTGTGTGTGCCACAGCCTCGGCCTCGATGAGATACATCTCCTCGATACGCATGAGCGGCAGACAGGTGGCGGAGCCTACGTTGTAGTCCTCGATATTGCCTGCACCGGGGCGGAACTTGAATGAGGAGTAGGTGGGCAGCTCCGCTGCGAATGCTGCATCAAGCACCGGTTCCTGACCTGCGAGAGGCGAATCTTCGGGAGCCTTGTAGGAGAGCTTGCGGAAGTCGCGGTCGCTCATCTTGTTGTAGAGAGCGGCGCTGATCATGTTGTAGGGACCGGCAGCGGCATAGCCGTACTGCGCTTCGTTGGAGGCCCATGCGGTCCAGTTGAGGATACCGGACTGCACGCAAGCGTCCTCCTTCATGGTCTTGGCACACCACATCCACGAGCTGCCGAGCTGGGAGTTGTTGAAACCGTCGGTAGTGCTGAGCCACTCTTCGCGTGTGAGAGGAGAATACTTGCCGGTATCGATAGCCTTGCGGGCGTATTCGGCAGCCTTGGGATAGTCTTCAACCCACATGTAAGCGCGAGCCTTGAGACCGTAGACCACGGCGATGTCGGGGATGTTGTGCCAGCCGTCGGAGGTCTGAACGCCCGAACCGATGAGCTGCTCGGCCTGATCAAGGTCGCCAATGATGAACTCGAACATCTGCTGACGGGGCACGCGGGGATTGTTGCGCGACTCGGCCTCGGTGGTCTTCTCGGTAACGATGGGCACGGTAAGTCCGGTTACGTCGTTGCCGTTGAGGTTGACAGAGGATGTTCCGTCGTTGGGGAGGAACTCATATACACGCGCCATGTCGAGATAGGTCGACGCACGGAAAGCGAGTCCGGCTCCGTAGAAGGTCTTCTGCGCCTCGTCGGCAGTGGCGAGATCGACCGATGCCATGAGGTTGTTGCAGGTGAGCACCTGCTTGTTGTAGAAGTTCCAGTACCACTGCGTGCGCATGTAGTTGGGGCCGATATAGCGGTTCATCTCCCATGATGTGAACCAGTCGTAGCCCGATGCGACGATGGCGAAGTCGGATGTCATGACGTCGCGGACGTGCATGAGCGCTCCGTAGCCCCAGTCGTAGGCCTGCGAGTTGCCCATGATGTCGAAAGTGTTGTAGTAGGCCGGCATAGCCCAGAGGAGGGCCTCGGTGGCCTTGGAGGAAGCGGCCAGCTGATCCTGTGTGGCTCCGCTGGTGGGGAAAGTTTCCTCAACGCAGCCGACGAGCGTGGGCGCTACGACCGCTGCAGCCATTAATGACTTGAATATGTTGTTCATTGTGTGATTCATTTGAAAAGTTTAGAACGTCACTGTCAGGCCACCGCTGAGTGTGCGGATAGGCGCGTAGTAGGTGTTGTTGACAGAACCGCTGAGCGACTGACGGGGGTCGATGCCCTGACGTTTGGCCCAGATCCATACGTTTTCGGCCTGGAAGTAGACACGGAGCTTGGTGAGGAACATCTTGGCGGTGATGTTCTGGGGCAGCGTGTAGCCGAAGTTGATGGTGTTGAGGCTCAGGTAGTCGGCGCTTTCGAGGAAGCGGTCGGATGTCGAAGTGGCATACTGGTCGTCGTACTGCAGACGGGGTATGGTCTTCGAGGGATTCTCGGGAGTCCAAGCCTTGAGGATGTCGGCGTGCCAGTTGTAGCCCTTGGAGGTCGACGAGGGGTTGCCCATGAAGAGAGCATACTGTCCGTCGTAGACTTTACCTCCGAGCGAGTAGCCGAAGTCGAGCGAGAGGTCGAAACCGTAGGCCGAAACCTGTGTGCCGAAACCGCCGTAAACCTTGGGCAGAGCGCTCTCGAGGATGAAGTAGTCGTTGTTGGTCAGCTTCTCGTAGGGGACCTTCTCAAGTTCGCCGGTAGGCTTCTTGTTGTCGTCGAGCACCTTGTGGTAGTAGAGAGCGGTACCGTCCTCCTGGTTGACACCTGCGTAGCGATACATGCGGTAGCTGTAGAGGGGAAGTCCTTCGCCGTAGAAGTGGCTGCTGGAAGAGTAACCACGGTGGCCGTCGATCTCCATAGTCTTACGCTCCTCGGGGAGGTAGGAGATCTTGTTCTTATACCATGTAAGGT
>JAIDKJ010000384.1 GCA_029051835.1 Paramuribaculum sp.
GAGTATAATATCTGCCATTCATCTCCACGGTCTTCTGGGCCGCCGGACTGCCAAGAGTCGTAGGCAGCGGGGCGAAACCGGTCACGTCCCAGTAAAGCGAGTCGGGCTTCTTCTCATGTACATTGAGTTTTACGAGATAGTCGCGCTGCACTTTGCCGTCCACCGACACTATGCGCACCTTCACATCATCATTGCCGAAGTATACCGAGTCGTTCTTGTTTTCCAGATAGTTGATAGTCTTCGACTCGCCCTCCTTATCGGTGAACAGCACTTCGAGCTGGCTTGCCGAGCCTACGGTAAGCTCCACCATAGCGTTGCCCTTCACGGTTCCTGCCGGAAGCGAGTCGGCATTGAATATCACTCCGTCGTTGAGATCTATCGAAAAAAACAGCGTATCGGTATTCTCGGCTATCAGCGGAGCGCTTCCCAATCCGAAGTATGTCACCTCCACATTGCTCAAAGCGGTGTTTTCGATTACAGTGATTTCACTGTCATCGCTATTGCACGATACTACAGACCAACCGGTTAGGACTGCCAATATGATGTGATAAAGTCTTGGCTTCATAAAACTATATTTTTCAACGTGCAAAGTTAACAACATTTTTATTAACTCCACGACCTTCATAGTTAAAATACGTAACAGCGCCGTCATCCGATGCCGCCTGCAAGCGCGCTGCCTGGGCGTCACAGCCTCGAATACTCCGAGATCATATTGCCGTCGAGCGTTTCGGAGCGTTTCAGCACTCCCTCAGGAGCCGGCTGACGACACAGACCGTCGCTGCCGAGCCTCACGGGAGCCACCTCTATGCGGGCCTCGTCCCACAGGCCGCTGCCGGTCACCGCAGCAAGCACCCGCGCTCCTCCCTCGACCATAAGCGAAATGAATCCCAGATCATACAGACGCCGCATGACCGCTCCCATGTCGCGGGAGTCCACATCGGTCTGCTGCTCCACATGATCAGGCAGATCGCTCCGGTGCCGTCCGGTGAAACATATCACGCGTCCCGGCCCATACACAGCCGCACGGCTGTCGGTCACTCCCTCTGCGTCGAGCACCACACGGGCCGGATTATTTCCGGCAATGCCGCGAACGGTAAGCGACGGATTGTCGGCCACGACCGTCCCCGCGCCGACCATTATGGCATCGTAGCGCGCGCGCAACCCGTGCATGAGCTGCATGGTGAGCGGAGTCGAGAATTTCACGGCGCCGCCACGCGAAGCCATGTAGCCGTCGGCGCTCGTGGCCCATTTGAGCAGAGTATAGGGACGGTGCTGACGGTGGGCGGTGAAAAATTTCACATTGAGCGCCTCACACTCTTCGCGAAGCACACCGGTCACCACCTCGATGCCGGCCCGGCGAATGCGCTCCACTCCCCGGCCGTCGACTTTGGCAAAAGGGTCAAGACAACCCACCACCACACGTTTCAGTCCCTTGTCGACTATCAGGTCGGCGCACGGAGGCGTACGGCCGAAATGGGCACACGGCTCAAGGGTCACGTAGATGGTGCTTTGCGGCAGCAGTCGCGGATCGGCCACCGAAGCTATGGCGTTGACCTCGGCATGCGGGCCGCCGCACCTGCGGTGATAACCCTCGCCTATGATCCGGCCGTCGCACACCACCACCGCCCCCACCATGGGATTGGGCGATGCGCCGGACTCTCCGCAACGTGCAAGCTGCAGGGCCCGGCGCATCATCTCTTTGTCGAAAGCGGTCACGTCCATCGTCCGTCGCTCTTTATCAAGGCTGTCAGAGCCTCTACAGCTTCATCCGCAGGAATGTTTTTCCTTACGCACTCCTTGCCTCTGTATAGGCTCACACGGCCTACACCGGCTCCGACATAACCGTAGTCGGCGTCGGCCATCTCTCCGGGGCCGTTCACCACGCACCCCATCACTCCGATTTTCAACCCTTTGAGCGACGAGGTAGCCGCCTTGACCGCTGCAAGGGTCTGCTGGAGGTCAAACATCGTGCGGCCGCACGACGGACACGAGATGTACTCCGTACGGCTGATGCGCTGACGGGTCGACTGGAGGATTGAGAATGCCAGACTTATCGATTCGCTGTCGGTCAGAGTATCCGACTCCACCTGTATGCCGTCGGCAAATCCGTCCAGAAGAGCCGGACCGAGATCGGCCGCGGCATATACCATAGTCTGTTCGGGAGTCAGACCCTTGTAGGCCACCTTGATCATCACAGGATTGTCCTTGCCGTGGGCCGACAGTTGCTGCATGGCCTGGCGTATCGCACCCCGGAAGAAAGGATGCTCCGTGGTCAGCACCACCGGCTGTCCGGCAGGCACGGCTGCCGCCTCTTCGTCGCTGAGCGGAGCCACGAGCACCGGCCACTCCGACACCTCGTCGGCCGTGAAGTCAGGCTTCATGTCGCCCTCAGCCACATAGCCGTCATGGCCGCCGGCCACTGCCGGAGGATTGTCGCCGCCTATCGCACCGCAGCTGCGGCTTCTGCGTCGGCATCCCGACCGATACGGCTCCTTCGGCTCGCCCGGTATGTGAGGCGCTCCGGCTCCGCGGAGAGCATAGTCGGCGAGCATCTTCGCCACGGGAAGTTCATTGACCGGATCCTCCGACAGCGACACTCTTATCGTGTCGCCGATACCCTCGGTGAGAAGCGTGGCTATGCCTACAGCCGACTTCACACGGCCATCCTCGCCGTCGCCCGCCTCGGTCACTCCCAGATGTATCGGATAGTGCATATCCTCGGCATCCATCGCATCGGCAAGCATCCTGACGGTTTCCACCATCAGACCCACGTTGGAGGCCTTTATCGAGATCACGACATTGTCAAACCGGCGTCGGCGGCACACGCGCAGAAACTCCATCGCGCTCTCGGTCATTCCGGCCGGATTATCGCCGAAACGGCTCATGATGCGATCCGACAGCGAACCGTGGTTCACACCTATGCGTATGGCGGTGGAGTTCTCGCGGCACAGTTCAAGAAACGGAGTCAGAGCGTCGTCGATACGCTGCAGTTCGGCGGCATACTCCTCGTCGGTATACTCCAGTTTTTTGAACACACGACCCGGATCGACAAAGTTGCCGGGATTGATGCGCACCTTGTCGGCTGTGACAGCCGCGGCAAAAGCCGCGCGGGGATTGAAGTGGATGTCGGCCACCAGAGGCACGTCGACACCCTCCTCGCGCAGACGCGACGCGATCACGCCTATATTGTCGGCCTCTCTGACGCCCTGGGCGGTGAGCCTCACAAGCTCACTGCCTGCGGCGGCAAGCTGAGCCGACTGCCTGACGGAGCCGTCGGTATCCATCGTAGAGGTGTTGGTCATCGACTGCAGACGCACCGGGTTGTCGCCCCCGATGGCCACGCGGCCGGCTCTCACCTCCACCGTCCGGCGGCGTGAGTAGTCAAAACCCTCCATTCGACTTGAATTTGTAGTCGAGCTTGTCAAGCTCACGGTTGGCATTGACTATCTTCTCCTTGAGTCCGGCACGATAGTTGTCGAAACGCTCGGCAAGGGCTTTGTCCTCCAGCGCGAGGATCTGCACGGCCATGACAGCTGCATTCAGTCCGGCGTTAATGCCCACGGTGGCCACCGATACGCCCGGCGGCATCATCACGATGGAATAAAGTGCGTCCTGACCCGACAGGGTGGAGTTGATCGGCAGTCCAATCACGGGAAGCGGAGTCATTGCGGCTATCACTCCGGGAAGAGCGGCAGCCATGCCGGCGGCTGCTATGATCACCTTCAGACCGCGGTCGCGGGCGCCACGAGCGAAGCATTCCACTTCGTCGGGAGTGCGGTGAGCCGACAGAGCGTTCATTTCAAACGGCACCTCCATCTTTTCAAGAAAGTCGGCTGCCTTGCTGAGGATGGGAAGATCGCTTGTGCTTCCCATGATGATGCTTACTAATGGGGTCATGATTGTTATTTGCTTGAATTATATTTATATCAGGGAAATAAGATAAACGCACACGAAACCGTTGGCCATGCCGGCCAGAGTCTGCCACAGGGTGTGGCGACCGAGATATATGCGGGCGGTGCCCAGAAGTCCGGCAAGAAGCACGGCTCCCATCGCCACCAGCATGAAATTCACTCCCGGAGCGGCCAGATGCATGTCGAGAATCCTGAAAACAATCGCCGTCAGGCCGCCTATGGCAGTCAGATGGGCGCTGATCTTCCAGCGCAGATTGACTGTCGCGCATACCACCGTGGCCGCAGCGGCGCCGACCATAAAAAGCCACAGCCACGACGGAGCGTGGGCAGTATGCAGATATGCGGCGCAGGCGCCGTAGCTCAGCGCCGACACCACGTAGGGGATCAGACGCTCATTGCGTTCGTTCAGCCCGGGATCCTTCACCAGCCCGATTCTCTGGAGCACGATTATGGCCAGCAGGGGCACAAGACAGGTGATGGCGAAGCATACGCCTGTCACTGTCCATTTTACCGGAGCCGGCACAGCCGACAGCACCGTAAAAAACAGCGACAGAGCCACGGCATAAGTCGGAACGAACAGCGGCGACAGGACTGTTGACAATATCTGGGATAAGAGTTTCATTTTAGTATTTTAGTGTGTTGGATTGCAGCATGATGTCTATTTCAGATACTGTGGAGTGTGCGGAGCCGCGCCACAGGTATTCCGGCCTTTTCGCGGTATTTGGCCACAGTGCGCCGCGCTATGTCGTAGCCCTGCGCCTTCAGGGCTGCTGTCAGAGCCTCGTCGCTCAGCGGGGAGCGCTTGTTCTCCTCGTCGACAAGATGTCGGAGAGCGGCCATGATCTCAAGCGACGATGCGTCGCTATCGCTCTTTGGACGCTCGTTGAAGAAAAATTTGAGCGGATAAACCCCGCCTGCCGTCGACACATATTTGCCCTGAGTGGCCCGGCTCACTACCGATATGTCGTAGCCTGTGTCGGCAGCTATATCCTTGAGTATCATCGGGCGCAGTTTAAGTTCGTCGTCGGTAAGGAAAAATTCGCGCTGATGGCGCATTATCGCCGTCATCACCCGCCACAGAGTTTCGCGGCGCATCCCTATGGCCTTTATGAAATCGGCTGCCGAATCGCGGCGGCTTTTCAGGAAAGCGATGGCGTCAGCCTCGCGGCGCGGCATCCGCGGGCTTATCTCGATATTGTCTATGTCGAAACTCTGCTCTATGGAGAGATGCGGCAGATTGTCGGGCATGCTCAGCGAGAGCCTGTCGCCGTCGGTTTCCACATAGAAGTCGGGCGTTATGTGCGATGCTCTGAGTTCGGCCTCGCTGTCAGAGCCTTCAAAAGTGGCTCCGGGCTTCGGATTCAGGGTACGGATCAGGTCTATGGCCGCCTTCAGACGGTCTTCGGTCAGCGATGCGGCAGTCAGCAGCCGGTCCATCTTCATCCCTGAGAACAGATCGAAATAGTGGGTTATGATCTCTGTGGCGTCGGCCACGTCCTGCTGAGGGTCAAGCCTGCGCAGCTGCAGCAACAGACAGTCGCGCAGATCGGAGGCTCCAACCCCCGCCGGATCAAGAGAGCGCAGGGTGTCGAGAGCGTGGCGCATCTCGTCCATAGTCACTTCCACGCCGGTCTGCACCTCCAGATCCTCGCGCACAAGCGGAAGCGCGCGGGTCAGATAGCCGTTGCCGTCAAGGCTTCCGGCTATAAACGAGGCCGTTTCAAGCTCTCGCCCCTCCATGCCGCTCTGACGCAGCTGCTCTGTCAGATATGCCATTAGAGTTTCACCCTCCTGACGGGTGTCGGGGTCGAAAAAGGCATGACCCGAAGGGCCGTTCTTGGCCTCGAGCCTGTAGGATGGCACGTCATCCTCGTTGCGGTAGTCGGCAAGCATCATCTGCTCAGCGGTTTCGCCCGCTTCATCGGCCTGGCGGTTCTGGTCGTCGGAAGATGCCTCCAGAGCCGGATTCTCATCAAGTTCGCGCTTCACTTCGTCCTCGATTGCGGCCGTACCCATCTCGAGAAGCCTCACATACTGCACCTGAACCGGCGAC
>JAIDKJ010000385.1 GCA_029051835.1 Paramuribaculum sp.
GTGTCGGGAAATTTCCGTAAATTTGGATCGCGAAACGCGAACGCCAACAGATTAAGAAATAATCATAATATTAATATTTTGGCCTCAAATGATACTAATACATTGTGCAAAGAGCCGTTTTTCAGCCTGTTGCAGTCCGATGACCGGAAGCCGTCGGCAGGCAGCGATCTGTCGGTGGTGTGCCGGCGCGACGACTACAGCGCCTCGCGCATAGCTCGGGCCTGCGAGGATGTCGACGCGCAGCTGCTGGCCCTTTCGGTAGGTCAGTGCGGCGAGGCGCCCGACGGCACTATGCATGTAGATCTCCATATCGACCGGGCCGACGCCACAGCTGCCGCCCGATCGCTTGAGCGCTACGGCTACCGGGTGGTCGACCTCCGTCATGAGGGTGGCGCTCCCGCTGCCGACGGACTCTCCGAGCGCATCGAGGGGCTGCTCGCGCTGCTCAATGTATAAGCGCATTGCAGTCGCCGGATCTGATTTAA
This sequence comes from Paramuribaculum sp., assembly GCA_029051835.1. Classification (GTDB taxonomy): domain Bacteria; phylum Bacteroidota; class Bacteroidia; order Bacteroidales; family Muribaculaceae; genus Paramuribaculum. The sequence continues at coordinate 486 of JAIDKJ010000385.1, forward strand.
TGCCTTTCATGACAGAATACCCACACTAACCAATATATCACATAGCCCAATGAAAATAGCCATATTCGGCAACTCCTATCAGGACGACCACGCAGATGGACTGCGCGAGCTGTTCGGTGCGCTCGGACGTGCCGACGGGGTGGTTCTGGCCATACAGCACGCTTATGCCGACTATCTCCGCACGGTGCTCGGCGAGGCCATGCCTGCCGCCGAACTCTTTGATCCATGCTGCGCTTTCAGCGCCGATCTGGCCATGAGCATCGGGGGCGACGGAACATTTCTCCACACTGCATTCCATGTCGGCGACAAACAGATACCCATAATGGGCATCAACACCGGTCATCTCGGCTATCTCTCGGCAGCGCCTCTGGCCAACGCCGGGGCAATAGTGTCGGCAGCCGTGAGCGGCGACTTTCTTGTGGAGGCGCGCACCATGCTGTCGGTGAGCCGGGTGGCCGACAATGAGAGCGAGCCTTGGCCTTGCGCGCTCAACGAGGTGGCCATACTGCGCCAGGCATCGGCTTCGATGATAGCTGTCGACACAATGGTCGACTCGCAGCCGTTGGCCCGCTATCTCTGCGACGGACTGATAGTGGCCACTCCCACCGGAAGCACGGCTTACAATCTGTCGGCCGGCGGACCGATACTGGCTCCGTCGGCGCCGAGCTGGGTGATCACTCCGGTGGCTCCCCATTCGCTCAACATGCGTCCAATTGTGGTGGCCGACTCGGCTGTAGTGGAGGTGGAGCCGCATTCGCGGGCCGGATTCTTCACGCTGAGCATCGACGGCATGGTGTGGACGCTCCCCGAGGGGACGCGTCTGCGCATCGCCAAGTCGCGATTCCACACCAATGTGGTGCGTCTGCGCGGCACCACATTCACCGACTCCCTCCGCGAGAAACTTCTCTGGGGCATAGCCCATCAGTAAGCCGCATTCCGACATAACGCGTCGCGATCCGCATACCGGATATAACGCAAGAGCGCCCACGGTCCGCAACCGTGGGCGCTCTGCGTTAATGACCCGTAGGGTCAGTGTGTGGATGTTCTTACTTCACCACCGCCTTTACGGCCTTGCCTGAGGCGAGGCGCACTATGTAGATGCCGCGGGGGAGTCCCTGGGGATTCACACGGCGTCCGGCGATGTCGAATGTCTGTGCGCCTTCGGGCAC
>JAIDKJ010000386.1 GCA_029051835.1 Paramuribaculum sp.
GAATACAACGGAGTCATACTCCACGGCGCCAAGCTGCTCTACGCCTACGGCGAGGCTACAGTGCCCAAGGTTACTGTAACACTGCGCAAGAGCTACGGCGGCTCCCACATCGTGATGAGCTGCAAACAGCTCCGCGGCGACATGAACTACGCATGGCCGACAGCCGAGATCGCCGTGATGGGCGGCGCCGGCGCCGTAGAGGTGCTCTACGCCAAGGAGGCCAAGGAATCGGACAACCCCGCAGCCGTGCTCAAGGAGAAGGAGAACGAGTACCACAAGCTCTTCTGCAACCCCTACAACGCTGCCCGCTACGGCTATATCGACGACGTGATCGAGCCGCGCAACACCCGCTTCCGCATCATCCGCGCCCTGCAGCAGCTCGCCACGAAGAAACTCACCAATCCTGCCAAGAAACATGGCAACATCCCCCTCTAAAACACTGTCAGCATCATGAAAAGAATCTGTATAACGGTGCTGGTGGCGGTCGTGGCGCTCATTGCGGCGTCGGACGCCTCTGCCCAGGGCCGCCGAGGACTGAGGCTCAACGAGGTGATGGTGACCAACGACAGCAGTGTCGTGGATGACTACGGCCGTCGCAGCGCGTGGGTGGAGCTATTCAACTCCACTTTCGCCCCGCTTGAGATCTCGAGCGTGTTCATCACCGACGACCCCTCCAATCCCAAGAAATATCCCGTGCCGCTGGGTGATGTCAACACCCGCATCCCCAAACGCCAGCATGTGGTGTTCTGGGCCGACGGCCAGCCCTCCAAGGGCACGTTCCACATGAACTTCACCCTCCGTCAGGGGCAGGACAACTGGATCGGAGTGTATGACGCCGACGGCAAGACCCTCATCGACGAGGTGGTAGTGCCCGCATCGCTCGCGCCCAACACCACCTACGCCCGCAGCGAGGACGGCACCGGCGAATGGGAGGTGCGCGACGGCTCCGGGGCACGTCACGTGACGCCCAGCTCGGCCAACGTGATCCGCGACACCAACTCGAAAGTGGAGATGTTTGCCGAACGCGACGAAAACGGCTTCGGCATGACCGTAATGGCCATGGCCATCGTATTCTCGGCTCTGCTGCTCCTCTCTGTGTGCTTCTACGTGATCAGCAAGATCGGCGAGCACTATTCGAAGGGCAACAAGGCCAAGTCGCACGGCGCCAAGCTTCAGGAGCTCGCCCGCGAAGAGCGTCCCGACTCCGACTCTGGCGAGGCTATCGCAGCTATCGCCATGGCGCTCCACGAGCATCTCGACGCTCACGACCGCGAGAACACCGTGCTCACCATCAACAAGGTGCGCAAGGCCTACTCGCCGTGGAACTCGAAGATCTACAATATGCGTCAGGCTCCGCGTCACTGATGCGGGTCAACATCACCCTTAACCATACACTCCATATCATCAAAAGCAATGAAAGAATATAAATATAAGATCAACGGCAACACCTACAAGGTGGCCGTCGGCGACATCGACAACAATTCAGCCCAGGTGGAAGTGAACGGCATCCCCTACAAGGTGGAACTCGAACGGAAGGACAAGCCCGTGACCATCGTCAACGCTCCCCGTCCGTCGGCCGCTCCCCGCACCGACAGCGGCGCCAAGGTGATAGCCACTCCCAAAGCCAGCGGTTCGGGCCATCAGGTGAAGGCTCCGCTCCCCGGCACGATCCTCAGCGTGCAGGTGAAGCCGGGCGACACCGTAAAGGCAGCCGATACAGTAGTGATGCTCGAGGCCATGAAGATGGAAAACGCCATCCATGCCGGCCGCGACGGCAAAGTAGCCGCCGTCAACGTAGCGCAGGGCGAGGCCGTGCTCGAAGGAGCAGTGCTCATCACTCTCGAATGATAGAAACCACCTGATTACCCACAGCTAAATAAAAGAAACAAGCTATGTCATTCGGTGATTTCTTAGCCAACAACCTCCACCAGTTCTGGATCCTTACCGGATTCCACAACGCCACATGGGAGCATTTCGTCATGCTGGCCGTAGGTCTTTTCTTCATCTGGCTTGCCATTAAGAAAGACTTCGAGCCGATGCTCCTCGTGCCGATCGGCTTCGGCATACTGATAGGCAACATACCGTTCAACACCACCGCCGGCCTCGACGTGGGCATCTACGAGGAGGGCTCCGTGCTCAACATCCTCTACAACGGCGTGTCGGCCGGATGGTATCCCCCGCTGATATTCCTCGGCATCGGCGCCATGACCGACTTCTCGGCTCTGATCGCCAATCCGAAGCTGATGCTTATCGGCGCGGCGGCCCAGTTCGGCATCTTCGGCGCCTACATGGTGGCTCTGCTTCTGGGCTTCACCCCCGACCAGGCCGGCGCCATAGCCATCATCGGCGGCGCTGACGGCCCCACAGCCATATTCCTGTCGTCGAAGCTCGCTCCCAACCTCATGGGCGCCATCGCCGTGTCGGCCTACTCCTACATGGCTCTCGTGCCTGTGATCCAGCCGCCGCTGATGCGCCTCTTCACCACCAAGAAGGAGCGTCTGATCAAGATGAAGCCTGCCCGCGCCGTGTCGCAGAACGAGAAGATCATCTTCCCGATCCTCGGCCTGCTGCTGACCTGCTTCGTGGTGCCTTCGGGCATACCCCTGCTGGGCATGCTCTTCTTCGGCAACCTGCTTCGCGAGTGCGGCGTCTGCACCCGTCTGGCCAAGACAGCCAGCAACGCCCTGACCGACGTCGTGACCATTCTGCTGGGCATGACCGTCGGAGCCTCCACCCAGGCTTCGGAGTTCCTGACTCCCCAGACGATCGGCATCTTCGCCCTCGGCTTCATGGCGTTCATCATCGCCTCGTCGTCGGGTGTGCTCTTCGTGAAGCTCTTCAATCTCTTCCTGCCGAAGCACAAGAAGATCAACCCGCTGATCGGCAACGCCGGCGTGTCGGCCGTTCCTATGTCGGCCCGTATCTCCAACAACCTCGGTCTGGAGTACGATCCGTCGAACTATCTGCTCATGCACGCCATGGGTCCCAACGTAGCCGGCGTCATCGGCTCTGCCGTGGCCGCAGGCGTTCTGCTGGGCTTCCTGGCCTGATAAACGCTATATCAGCCACATACATTACGACAAGGCGCTCCGGACAGCTTCGCTCTCCGGAGCGCCCTGTCATTAATGGGCGACGCCGACAAAACAATTGCGGCCCGACGAGCGTTATAAAGTAAATGCGGATCATCGCGGCCAACGGCCCGATGTCCGCGCCACAATCACGCCAAGCAGGAAAAAGACATGGTGACAAAGAAGGTAATAGACACAATCTACAAGACCTACCGGCAGCGCCCGGCCTCGTCGGAAGATCTCGACATAGTGCTGCTCTTCGAGCAGCTTCCACTTGAGCACGGCATAGGCATCGAGGGCGACAGCCTGATCATAGGCAGCATTCCGGAGAGTTCTCCGTTCCACTGCCTTCCTCTGGGACATATCCACGGCATAATCGACTTCGACGACTGCGTGGCGATAGCGCTCCACAGCTCGATAGTGTTTCTCGACAAGGAGAGCGAACGCACATCGGTGCATATCCGCCAGCAGCGGCCGTCGCTGCTCGACCGCCTACGGATGGGCAAAAATCTCTGAAACGGCACAGGCCGCAGCAAAAACTGCATCGGCCTACCGGCTCAGGAAACAATCACGCATATTTCATCACAACCATATATCATTTCATCACGACAGTGACCGACCGACGTTTTGACCGCACCCGCCGCCTCATCGGCGACGAACAGATGGAGCGCCTCGCCGCCTCATCGGCCATAGTATTCGGCATCGGGGGCGTAGGCGGATGGACCGCCGAATGCCTCGCGCGCACCGGCATAGGGCGCCTGACGATCGTTGACCCCGACGAGGTGGCGCAGACCAACATCAACCGCCAGGTGATGGCTCTCGGATCGACCGTGGGCGTTCCCAAGACCGAAGTTCTCGCCCGACGGCTTCTCGACATAAACCCTGATCTCGACCTGAGGCAGATGCGACAGCGGTATTCGGCCGAAACCGCCGCCGACTTCGACATCGCAGGGCACGACATCACCATCGACGCCATCGATTCGCTGGCCGACAAGGCCGCTCTGATACTCCACGCCACCTCCACCCCGTCGACCCGGCTGCTGTCGTCGATGGGAGCCGCGCTGAAATCGGATCCCACGAAAGTGAGCGTGGCCGAGTTCTGGCAGGTGAAAGGATGTCCGCTCGCGGCAGCCCTTCGGAGGCGCTTCAAGCGCGAGGAGATGATGCCGCGGCGTAAATTCCGCTGCGTCTACTCGCCCGAACTGCTGACCAACGCCGGCGACGAGCCGGATCCGGACGGCACCATGACCTACGGCAAACGCGCCATAAACGGAGCGCTGTGCCATATCACCGCCATATTCGGCTTCACGCTGGCAGGCCTCGCGGTCGACACCCTGCTCAAACGCCGCTGAACTTTCGGCGCAGGCTGCGCGTTGACCCTCTGATGTCATTCCGAAAACGGGGGTGATATTGCCATTTTGGCAGACCGACTGACACGCCCACACTTTGGCACGGAATATGCATTGACCATAATGCACAACAATGCAACAAAATCAAAAACTATAAAACAAAAACTACCGAATCATGAACATCAAACCATTGGCCGACAGGGTTCTTATCAAGCCCGTCGCCGCTGAAGAAGTGACAGTGGCCGGAATCATCATCCCCGACTCCGCCAAAGAGAAGCCCCTCAAAGGCACTGTAGTCGCTGCAGGCTGCGGCACCAAAGATGAGGAGATGACAGTGAAAGCCGGCGACACTGTGCTCTACGGCAAATATTCAGGCAACGAGATCGAATTCGAGGGCGAAAAGTACCTCATCATGCGTCAGAGCGACATCCTCGCCATCGTAGAATAATCTCGAATCTCCCACCTCCCTCACCATAAATTCAACAATATAAACGATCAACAACCATGGCAAAAGAGATAAAATTTGAAATAAAGGCTCGCGAAGAGCTGAAGAAAGGCGTCGACGCTCTGGCCGATGCCGTGAAGGTGACCCTCGGCCCGAAAGGACGCAACGTGATCATCGAGAAGAAGTTCGGCGCACCCCACATCACCAAGGACGGTGTGAGCGTGGCCCGCGAAGTGGAGCTTGAGGATCCGTTCCAGAACATGGGCGCCCAGCTCGTGAAGGAAGTGGCCTCGAAGACCGGCGACGACGCCGGCGACGGCACCACCACCGCCACCGTTCTCGCACAGTCGATCATCAACGTAGGCCTTAAGAACGTGGCCGCCGGCGCCAACCCCATGGACATCAAGCGCGGCATCGACAAGGCTGTGGCAGCCGTAGTGGAGGGGATCCGCGCCCAGAGCCAGGAGGTAGGCGACGACTTCAAGAAGATCGAGGACGTGGCCCGCATCTCGGCCAACAACGACGAGAACATCGGCCACCTCATCGCCGAGGCAATGAAGAAGGTGAAGAAAGAGGGCGTAATCACCGTGGACGAGGCCAAAGGCACCGAAACCACAGTGGATATCGTCGAGGGCATGCAGTTTGACCGCGGCTACATCTCACCCTACTTCGTGACCAACACAGAGAAGATGGAGTGTGACATGGAGTCGCCCTACGTGCTTATCTTCGACAAGAAGATCTCCAACCTCAAGGATATGCTCCCCATACTGGAGGCCACCGCACAGAGCGGCCGTCCGCTGCTGATCATCGCCGAGGACGTAGAGTCGGAAGCTCTCGCCACCCTCGTTGTCAACCGTCTGCGCGGCTCTCTGAAGATCTGCGCCGTGAAGGCTCCCGGCTTCGGCGACCGCCGCAAGGAGATGCTCGAGGATATCGCCGTGCTGACCGGCGGCACAGTAGTGTCGGAAGAGAAGGGCATGAAGCTTGAGAACACCACTCTCGACATGCTCGGACGCGCCGAGAAGATCACCGTCAACAAGGAGAACACCACCATAGTGAACGGCGCCGGCAACAAGGATGCCATCGCCGCCCGCGTGGCACAGATCAAGACCCAGATCGAGAACACCACCAGCGACTATGACCGCGAGAAGCTCCAGGAGCGTCTGGCCAAGCTCGCCGGCGGAGTGGCAGTGCTCCATATCGGCGCACCCTCCGAAGTGGAGATGAAGGAGAAGAAGGACCGCGTGGACGACGCCCTGAGCGCCACCCGCGCCGCCATAGCCGAAGGCATCGTTCCGGGCGGAGGCGTGGCCTACATACGCTGCATCGCCTCGCTTGAGGGCCTCAAGGGCGACAACGACGACGAAACCACCGGCATACTCATCGTGAAGCGCGCCATCGAGGAGCCTCTGCGCCAGATCGTGGCCAACGCCGGAGTAGAAGGAGCCGTCGTAGTGCAGAAGGTGAAGGACGGCAGTGCCGACTTCGGCTACAACGCCCGCACCGACAAGTATGAGAACCTGCTGGCCGCCGGCGTGATCGATCCCGCCAAGGTGACCCGCGTGGCTCTGGAGAACGCCGCTTCGATCGCCGGCATGTTCCTCACCACCGAGTGTGTGATCGCCGACAAGAAAGAGGAGAACCCCGCTCCCGCAATGCCCGCACCCGGCATGGGAGGCATGGGCGGCATGATGTAATCCACTGCTCAAAGCATACAATCCAAACAGACTGCCTGCGGCCGACGGCCGCGGGCAGTCTTTGTTATTACATAGCTATTTTAGCTATGACAGCTGATTTGGCTATCTGCATATACCGATTTTTAGCTAACTTTGCCACATGCATAGACTGATGAACATTCTACTGTGGCTCGCTGCCATAGCGGCGCTGACTGCGGCGAGCGGATGCTCCACACGCAAGAACAGCGCCGCCAACCGTCAGTATCAGGCTTTCATCACCCGCTACAACATACTTTTCAACGGCGACGAGCATTACCGCCAGACTCTGGCCGACATGGAGCGATCCTACGACGACGACTTCACGCGGATGCTGCCCGTGCACCCCGCCGAGGCGCGACGCGACGCGAAGGCTCCGCAGCCTCAGGGCGACTTCGGCCGCTCGATAGAAAAAGCCCAGAAGGCCATCAGAGTGCGCTCCATCAAGAAGAAACCGCGCCGTCAGGCAGGCCGACGCTCCGATCCGGAATACCGCAAATGGATGCAGCGCGAAGAGTACAACCCCTATCTCCACCACGCATGGATGCTGCTCGGACGCTCGCGCTACATGAACGGCGAGTTTCTGCCCGCCGCCACCACCTTCATGTATATAGCCAACCACTTTTCATGGCTTCCGCAGACGGTGGCCGAGGCGCGCATCTGGCAGGCCCGGAGCTATCTGGCCGAAGGGTGGACCGGCGAGGCCGAGGCCACTCTCGGACGCGTCAGAGAGAGCGACCTGACATCGGGCGAACTGCGCCATCAGTATGCCCTCGCGCAAGCCGAAGCCGCCATAGGACGCCGCGACTGGAAAGGAGCCTCCGCTCCGCTTTCGCTCGCCGCAAGCACCGCCAAGGGCGCCCAGAAGACACGGCTCACCTATCTGCTGGGACAGGTGATGCTCGCCGCCGGCGACAAGGCCGGAGCCGCCGAAGCCTTCCGCAAGGTGGAGAAGAGCAGCTCGTCGGCCTACGTCATGCGGTTCAACGCCCGCATACGCCGCAGCGAAACGACCGGACTCGACGCGATGTCGGACGACGCACTGCGCGACGAACTCAAGGCGCTCGCACGCATGACACGCTACGACCGCAACGCGCGCTACCTCGACCAGATCCACTATGCGGCAGGCAACATCAGCATGGCGCTCGGCGACACCGCCACGGCCATGCACTCCTACGCCCTGGCAGCCGAGAAGTCGGAGCGCCGAGGGGTCGACATGGCTCTGGCGCGGCTCGCTCTGGGACGGCTCTACTTCGAGCGCGCCGACTATGACCACGCACAGCCGTGCTATGCCGAGGCTGTGGCTCTCCTGCCCGAAACATTCGAGGGCATCAGGCAGATACGCGACCGAAGCGACGTGCTCGACGAGCTTGCCGTGTATTCGCGCACGGTGAGCCTCAACGACTCGCTGCTTCGACTCGCCGACATGCCTGAGGCCGAACGTCTCAAAGTCATCGACGGCATCATCGAACGCCTGCGCCTTGAGGAGCAGGCCAAAGCCGAGGAGGAAGAGCGGCAACGGCGTGAGGCGGAAGCCGCCGACAACACCGCCTCCATACCCGGATCGACCTCAGGCAACGCCTCGGCGCCATCCACCTTCACCCGCCAGAGCGGCGACGGAGCGTGGTATTTCTACAACCGCCAGGCCATAGAGGCCGGACGCGCCGAATTCCGCCGCCGCTGGGGCACACGCAAGCCCGAAGACAACTGGCGCCGAAGCGACAAGGCCACCTACGCCGGCATCGAACCCGACGACGACACCGACAGCGCCGGGCATGAAGGGGACGGATCAGGCCAAGCGGCCTCCGACAGCACAGCTACGCCGAAACAGGGCGCAAAAGCCGCCTCCGACCCTCACCAGCGCGCCTACTATCTGGCACAGATACCCTCCGACAGCATATCGCGTAAGAAAGCCCACGACGCCATACAGGAGGGGCTTTTCAACATGGGACTGATACTGAAGGACAAGCTCGACGACTATACCGAAGCCCGCCGCCACTGGGACCGCCTGCTCCGGCAATACCCCGACAACATATACCGCCCCGAACTATACCACAACCTTTATCTCATGGCCGCCCGCAACGGCGACGATGCCGAAGCCGAGCGGTGGCGGATGCTGATGGCCGGCGAGTTTGCCGACACGCCTTTGGGCAAAGCCATGGCCAACCCCGACTATCTGCGCGATCTCAAAGAGATGCACTCGCGGCAGGAACGGCTCTACGCCGAGGCCTACGAAGCCTATCTGGCCAACGACAACGACTCGGTGCGCAAGGCCGCCGAATATGCCGCAGCCCACTATCCGACGAGCCGTATACTGCCTAAATTCCTGTTTATCGACGCTCTGACCTATGCCACGCAGGGCGACACTCAGGAATTCCGCTCGCGCCTGAAAAATCTGGTGACTGAGTATCCCGACGCCGACGTATCGCCGCTGGCCGCCGGATGGCTGCGCGAAAGCCTCAAAGGGCGCAAGATCAACAGCACGGGGAGCAATGTGCGCGGCATGATATGGGCCACGAGGCTCACATCGGACTCCGCCGCCATGGCCGACGGCACCGCCGACAGCCCGGCGGAGATCTCGTTTGAGCGCGACGAGCACGCTCCTCACCTGGTGGTGCTGGCCTTTGCCGTCGACACCGTCAACCCCAACAGCTTGCTCTACAACGTGGCCCGCTACAACTTCGCCACATTCGCCGTGCGCGACTTCGATCTCGAACCGATGCAGTTCGGGCCGCTCGGACTGCTTGCCGTCAAGGGCTTTGCCGACCGCGCCGAAGCCTCGCGCTATCTGGCCCTGCTTCTCGCCGACCCCGAGTCGGGGCTGACTCCCGAGGTGAGACCGCTCGTCATATCGCAGCCCGACTTCACCCGACTGCTCGGCGCCGGACTCTCGCTCGACGACTATCTGAGAGGAGGAGCCGGGGAGCCAGAGGGATCTGCTGAGGGATCGGAATTATCGGAACAATCGGAAGAGATCGGAATCATCGGAGAGGATCCGGGCTACTCCGATAGCTCTGATAGCTCCGATAACTCCCGATGGCTCTGATGATTCC
>JAIDKJ010000387.1 GCA_029051835.1 Paramuribaculum sp.
GGCTGTGTCGCCGCCTCCTACCACTGCCACTCGCTTGCGGCGATAGAAAAAACCGTCGCATGTGGCGCAGGCCGATCCTCCCATACCTTTGTAGCGGTCTTCGTCGGGGAGGCCGAGGTAGCGGGCGGTAGCTCCGGTAGAGATGATCACTGTGTCGGCTGTGATTTCCGTATCGTCGTCGGCTATGGCGCGCAGCGGATGCTGGCTGAAATCCACGCTTGTGATGATTCCCTGACGTATTTCGGCGCCGAAACGGGTAGCCTGTTTCTCAAGATCAGCCATAAGTTGCGTTCCGGTCACTCCTTCATGGTATCCGGGGAAGTTCTCTACCTCTGTGGTGATGGTGAGTTGGCCGCCGGGCTGGTGGCCTGCATATACCAGCGGCTTCATGTTGGCTCTCGATGCGTAGATAGCGGCAGTGAATCCGGCGGGTCCGGAGCCGATTATAAGGCATTTGGTGTGAATCTGATTCATGTCTTGTTGGGGCTTATGTGTTGTGATTATCTCAGATCGTTGATGGTTGCGCCGGGGTAGTGCGCCTTGTCAAAAGTAAATGTGGAGGAGGGGAGTGCTCCGCCGGTCGAGATCGTTTCCACGCTGACGGCCACTCTCTGTCCGGAGGCGTATGTCAGATCTATACCCACCGGAAGCATCGTCCGGGCATTGATTGTCACTTCAGCCGATTTGATTTCGGCGTCGGCCCGGCGTGCTTTCATGCCTATGCGTCGGGTGTCGCCGTTAGTCGAGATGATGCTGGATGAATACGACGAAGTAAAAGCCTCTATGACCGACAGCGGATTGCTTTCGGCAAGTTCGCCTGCGGTAGGCTCTGTCACAGTGACCTCTCCGGTAGATGCCGAATAGGTCCATTGTGTCCGGCCGTCAAACCAGGTGGCATATCCGGGCGATTCTATTCTGAACCGTTGGCCGGCCATGATGATTCTCGCCTGGGTGGAATGTCCGTCGGAGTTGATGGCGCAGGTGGCGCTAACCGATTTTGCGCGGCGTAGTTTGTCGGCCGCCTGACGCAGAAGGTCGTCGGCCTGTGGAGTGGCGGCGCTGACCGCAGTGATGCTCAGCAGAGCTGCTATGAATGATAATAATATATTGCGCATATTCTTACAACGTTTTCAGCCGGCGGTTAGTTGATGGCGTTGAGCTGAAGGTAGTTTTCAAAAGCCATTATGTCCATCAGCACGGGGCGCGGTTTGCCTCCCTGCGCCGGACCTACGACACCGGCCGCCTCAAGCTGGTCCATGATACGTCCGGCGCGTCCGAAGCCTATTGCGAGTTTGCGCTGAAGATTTGTGGTGGATCCAGATTGTGTTTCCACAACCATCATTCCGGCTTCCTTGAACATCGGATCGCGTTCGCCGAGCTGTGCTCCTGTCCGGGCGGGTCCCTCGGCTGTGGGAGGCACGAATTCCGGCAGCTGGTAAGGCTCGCAATATCCTATCTGGTCGGAGATGGAGTCGCATATGGCCTTTACTTCGTCGGTGTCGATAAACGCGCACTGCACACGGTCGATCACGCCATTGCACGAGAAGAGCATGTCGCCTTTGCCTATAAGCTGGTTGGCGCCTACCTGATCGAGGATCGTGCGGGAGTCTACGCCCTGATTGACGCGGAAAGCTATTCGGCCGGGGATATTGGTCTTGATCGCACCGGTGATGACGGTTACCGACGGACGCTGCGTGGCGATGATGAGATGTATGCCTGCGGCGCGGGCTACGGCGGCAAGGCGCGACACCGGATTTTCAACCTCTTTGCCGGCAGTAAGGATTATGTCGGCAAACTCGTCGATTATGAGCACGATGTAAGGCATGAACTTGTGCTCGTTTGGATTGAGCCGACGTGCAACGAATTTCTCGTTATACTCCTTGATGTTGCGCACTCCGGCCTTCTCAAGCAGATCAAGACGCTTGCCCATCTCTATGCAGAGAGAGTTGAGTACGGTGACCACTTTCGATGTGTCGGTGATTATGGCATCTTCCCCGGGCAGGGCGGCGAGATAGTGGCGTTCAAGTTTGCGATAGAGGCTCAGTTCCACGCGCTTGGGGTCGATAAGCACGAACTTCAGCTCTGCGGGATGCTTCTTGTAGAGCAGCGAGGCGATAATAGTGTTCAGACCTACCGATTTACCCATGCCGGTGGCGCCGGCCACAAGCAGATGCGGCAGTTTGGCCAGGTCGGTCACATATACGTCGTTGGTAATGGTACTGCCCATGGCTATCGGAAGTTCGGCTTTCGACGACTGGAATGCTTCCGACGACAGTATGCTGCGGATGCTGACTATCTGCGGATCTTTGTTGGGCACCTCGATGCCTATGGTGCCTTTGCCGGGCACCGGAGCTATTATTCGTATGCCCAGAGCGGCCAGACTGAGCTGCAGATCCTCGCCAAGAGTCTTTACCGAACGTGTCCGTGTGCCCGCTTCGGGAATTATCTCATAGCGGGTGATAGTGGGTCCTACAGTCGCTTCGATCTGCGATATCTTGACACCAAACGTGTTGAGGGTCTGCGTGAGGCGCTCTTTGTTCTCTTCCTGTTCTTCGAGATCCACATGATCGGTGCGCTGTGCGCGCTTCTCGAGCAGATCTATCGAGGGGAAGCGGAAGTGAGACAGTTCGGCTGTCGGATCATAAGGTTCGTTCGAAATATGCCGGGCCTCTGTCACCGCCTGAGGGGTGTTGACCACGAGATTTACGGCGTCGGAGGTTTCATCTTCGACTTCCGTGGCGTCAGACGCGTCGGGCATCTCGGTCAGTTCAACCGGTTGTTGTACGGTGACCGGCGCCACAGGAGCCGCCGTTGCGGCCGGTGTCGGCATCTGTGTGTCTTCTACGGTGTCGGCAACCGTTGTCGGTGTGGTCGCGGGCATTGCTACACTGTTGCTGTTTCCGGCGGCTGCGAGTGGATCGGCAGCCGTCATCACCGATTCTGACGGTGCGGC
>JAIDKJ010000388.1 GCA_029051835.1 Paramuribaculum sp.
GCATATACGCTTACTTTGCGGCCGCAAAAGCACACCGGCCGAAAGAAACCTACGCAGAAATCTCAAATCCAAAAGCCGGATGCCGACGTAATTAATCATAATAAAAACTACAATATCATGTATCGACCGTTGATCACATGGGCTGTATTGGCAGCATTGCTCATTATCCTGTTTATCGTCAGAACAGCCATAACCTGCCACCGTCATCAAAGACATCACGACAGAAAACACCTGCACCACATACTGGAAATCGGATCAGAGCGCGACGAGTTCTTCGTTCCCGGCGATCGCCCTACCTATGACAAAAGCCGCGACTATGAGGACTTCTGAATATCAGCCTGCCGACACCGCCCAACAACGCACGGCTAAGGTGAGGGATCTTCTCACCGACTATGCCGGATGGCTGCTCGGCTGCGGAGCCACGTGCATACGGCTTGAGAAAAATCTCAGGCGCATAGCCGCGGCCTACAGTCAGGACGTAGAGATAACCATCTCGCCGCATCATGTGCATATATCCATCGTCGACCGCCACGACCGGGCAGTATTCACCTCAATCGCCACCGCCAAAGGCACCACAAGCTTCGACACCATCACCCGCCTGAGCACCCTCAGCTGGCGCATTGCCGACACAGGCATGGACATCGACCGGGCACGACGGATGTTCGACACCATCGTCGACGACAAACCGCGCCACACATGGGTCGTGGCGCCGCTCGTGGCTCTGGCCAACGCCTCATTCTGCCGGCTGTTCGGAGGCGACCTGCATGCTATGGCCATAGTGTTCATGGCCACACTCGCCGGCTACGATCTCAAACTGTGGCTCACGGCCATGCACGCCGACCTGCGGCTGACGTTCATACTCTGCTCCTTCGCCTCAGCAGTGATAGGAGCGAGCGGCTATCTGTTCGGCTTAGGCGACACGCCACAGATCGCCATCGGCACGAGCATCCTCTATCTCGTGCCGGGCGTACCATTCCTCAACTCATTCAGCGACATGCTCCACCGGTTCTACATCTGCTCCTTCGGACGGCTTATGGACGCGACAGTGCTCACAGCCTGCCTGTCGATAGGCCTGTGCGCCGGAATGATGGTGATGGGCGTGGGCATGTTTTAATATTATAATATTGTATACGTAATCATGGATCTCGATATACTGTCGGATGCGTTCTTCGCCGCCCTTGCAGCCATAGGATTCTCGTCGATAAGCCGGCTTCCGCTTCGCGCCTACCCCTATTGCGCGGCCATAGCCGCACTCGGCCACTCGCTGCGCTACATACTGATGATTCAGCCCGCGCCCGGACTCCACATCTTCTGGGCAAGCCTGATAGCCTCATTCCTTATCGGACTGATGGCCGTGATGATCTCCTCCAGAGCACGCACTCCGGCCGAAGCCTGCTTCTTCCCGGCGCTGCTGCCGATGATCCCGGGCATGTATGCCTATAAAGCCTTCGGCGGACTGGCCGCCTGTGTGCTCAACGACAATCCCGACACGTTCGGCTACTACTTCTATCAGGCAGCAAGCAACGGGTTTATCTGCATGGCCGTGCTGATAGCCATGGTCACCGGAGCCACACTCCCTATATTCATGTTCAAAAAAATCTCGTTTCAGGCCACAAGATAGACAGCTTTTTTTGCTACTTTTGACCTACCGACAACATCCACTCATCACTCTCCCGCTAACCGACCATATCCCACCACACCCCACGTCATGGAATTACGACAGATCAGATATTTTGTCAGGCTGGCCGAATGCCTCAGCTTCTCGGAAGCGGCACGCTCGCTATGCATCACGCAAAGCACGCTTTCACAACAGATCAAACAGCTCGAAACCGAATTCAACACACAGCTCTTCGAGCGCACAAGCCACAGCGTAGCCCTCACCGAAGCAGGCCGCGAGCTACTCCCCGTTGCCCGCAAAGCCATATCCACGGCCGACGACTGCCGCTCGCGCATCGACGACCTGTCGGACATGAAATGCGGCACTCTAAATATCGGAGTCACCTACTCATTCAGCCCCATACTGACCGAGAGCATCGTCACATTCATGAAAATGTATCCCGGCATAAAACTCAACGTGCTCTACAAACCGATGTCAGAACTCATGGAAGCACTGAAACGCCGCGATGTCGACTTCGCACTCGCCTTCAAGCCGCTCCTGCCGGTAGAGGGCGTGGAGTCACACATCCTTTTCCAGAGCTATCTGGCAGCAATCGTCAGGCCCACTCACTCGCTGGCCTCGAAAACACGGCTGTCGCTCCACGACCTTCAGCCCTACGATCTCGCGTTGCCCGCCAGAGGGCTTCAGGCTCGCAACGCATTCGACAGCGTGGCATCATACTTCACCGGGATGAGAGTAAGAATCGAACTCAACGAAGTCAACATACTCCTCCGACTCATCGGACAGACCGATCTGGTCACCATACTGGCCGAAGCCACCATCCACAACATAGCCGGAGTCAAGGCTATACCACTCGACATCCCCGACAACACAATGACCGGATGCGTACACCTGCTCACCGACTCCTACCGAAAGCGTTCCATGCAGGAATTCCTGCGCATTCTTGCCGACTCCGTCGCCGTAAGAGAACGCCAAAATGCATGGCTCTGATGCGTGTGTCGACAAAAATGCGTAACTTTGCGGCCATTATTCATAAAAATTACAAAAAAAGACTATGATCAAACGGATCGCAACCGCACTGGCAGCAACGCTCTGTATGTGCGTGACAGTCAAAGCCGAAGGCTATCAGATCAACACACTCAGCGCACGACAGCTCGGCATGGGACATACCGGCACCGCACTTCACCTCGGAGCAGAAAGCATGATCTTCAACCCCGCAGGAATGGGCTTCGCCAACACCACATTCGACGTCACCGGAAGCATCACCGGCATCAAAGCCAACGCCACCACAATACACGAAGGAAAGAAATACACCACCGACAACGGCATCTCGACACCACTCGCGCTCAACGCATCGTTTCGCATCTACGACAATCTTCAGGCCGGAGTAGCATTCTACACACCCTACGGAAGCTCCATCGACTGGGGACGCGACTGGCCGGGCGCCGTGCTCAACAGCTCGGTCGACCTCAAGATGTTCACCCTGCAGCCCACATTCGCATGGCGCATCACGCCCCGCCTCTCCGTAGGCGCCGGACTGATGATCACGTGGGG
>JAIDKJ010000389.1 GCA_029051835.1 Paramuribaculum sp.
TTGTGTCGGGGGCCGGCGCCCGCGGAATCAAGCAGATAATGCCGCGCACCGCCCGCTCACATGGTCGGACCGATGAAGCCATAACCAACAACAACGCCAACATATCCACGGCAGTGAAGATACTGGCAGCCCTCGACAAGTCGCTTGCATCGCGTGTGCCCGACCGCAACGAACGCCGCAAGTTTGTTGTGGCCGCCTACAATTCCGGACTTGCCCACATACTCGACGCCATAGCTCTGGCTACGAAACACGGCATGAACCCGCAGGTGTGGGACGGCAATGTAGAGCAGGCGCTGCTGCTGAAATCGAATCCGGAGTATTACAACGATCCGGTGTGCAAATACGGCTATTTCCGCGGGCGCGAAACGTCATCGCATGTGAGCAGCGTGTTTGCATTCTACGATCAGGTGTGCAGAAACATAAAACAATGACACGTCGTCCCCTCCGGGGGAACACGTGCCGCAACAGTGCCTAAAACCTTATACAAACCTATAAACCTTTTACAGTTATGAAGAAAAGATATCTATCGGTAGCTCTCGTAGCAGCTCTTACAGGCTCTATGATGATGAGTTCATGTATCGGCAGCTTCTCGCTGACCAACAAGCTTCTGTCGTGGAACCGTCAGGTGGGCAACAAATTTGTCAACGAACTCGTGTTCTTCGCATTCTGGGTAATCCCGGTGTATGAAGTATCGTGTCTGGCCGACGTGCTCGTGATCAACAGCATCGAGTTCTGGAGCGGCACCAACCCCGTGGCCAAAGGCAAGAAAGTGATCGATGGCCATGACGGCCGCTACCTCGTGGAATGCGACGGCAAGGGATACACCATCACTTCGGAGAACGACGGCTCGATCGTAAGACTCGACTTTGATGCCGACCAGCAGACCTGGAGCGTCGATGCCGGACAGGGAGCAATTCCGTTCATGACCTTCGTGGACGACAACCACGTAAGCATGCCGGCCGCCGACGGCACCATGCAGACCGTAGAACTCAGCCAGGCCGGAGTCATGGCTTACTCCCAGGGAGCAACCGCCGGACTCTTCGCCTCACGCTGAATACCGACAGCAATACGTCAATAAAAACGGAAGGCCATGTGTCGAGGATCTTAAGCCTGACACATGGCCTTCGTTATGTTTAGTGCGCTCCGAGAGGAGTGTGTTACTCTTCGGCGGCCTCGGCTTCGGCAGCCTCGACATCGGCCGTAGGCGCGATGTTGGGAGCCTCGAGTCCGTAATGCTTGCGCGCGTCAAGTATCTTGAGCCAAAGAGCGAATATCAGCGCCAGAACGCCAAATCCGGCAAACATCAGCATCGGGTTGGTATAATCATATTCCATCGGATCGGTCACTCCGGCATTGCTTGCCGAAAGCACGTTGCCGAACAGAATGGGCACTCCGAAGAGACCGATATTCTGCACCCAGAAGATCAGCGAATATGCGCTGCCGAGATAGCGCTTGTCCATCACTTTAGGCACCGAAGGCCACAGAGCCGCCGGCACCAGAGCGAACGACACTCCAAGCACCAGTATGGTGGCGAGAGCAAGACCTGTGCTCGGCACGACCGGAAGCAGCAGGGCGAATACCAGATGGCAACCGATCAGCAACAGCGAGCCGAGTATGAGCATTGTGGCGCCACGGCCGCACTTGTCGAGGAAATAGCCCAGTGCCGGAGTCAGCATCAGCGCGCCGATGGGGAACCAGCGAAGCAGGTCGGCAGCAGCCTCGGCCGATATGCCGAGATTGCACTGAAGCATGTTGGTGCCGAAACGCTGGAAGGGGAAAATAGCCGAGTAATAGAGCACACAGAGCAGAGCTATGATCCAGAAAAGGCGAGAGCGAAAAAGTCCGCCTACATCGCTGAGCTTGAACTCCTCCTCGGACGAAGCACTTTCGGATCCGACTCCGGTCTGACGGTCGAGTGTGCGGTCCATGACCGTAAACACCACGAAACAGATCAGACCGATGAGCAACAGCACTGTGCAGAATGCAACCGGAACCACTACCGACGGATCGCCGCCGAGAGCCTGCGAAAGACGGGGAGAGAGCGAGAACACGGCAAACACACCCAGACGGGCGAGAGCCATCTCGCAACCCATGGCGAGAGCCATCTCCTTGCCGTCGAACCAGCGGGCGATGGCTTTGCTGACCGTAATGCCGGCCATTTCGCAACCGCAACCGAAGATCATGAAGCCGAGTGCGGCCAGCTTGGCCGAACCGGGCATGGCTGTCCACCACGAGGAGAGCCATCCGTCGAACGCCGTCTCCACAAAGAGGGGGCTTATGGCATAGAGTTTGATGACCGCTCCGCCCACCATGAGCGAAGCCGAGAGAGTGCCGGTGAAACGCACACCCATCTTGTCGAGAATTATACCGGCCACGATGAGGAATCCGAACACATTGAGCATATACTCCGCACCGGCATAGTTGCCGAATGCCGTGGGACTCCAGCCGAGCCTCACTTCAAGCAGTTCCTGAAGCGGCGACATCACATCGACAAACATATAGGCGAAGAACATCATCGACGCAATGAGCGCCAACGCGGTCCATCTCGCCCAGGCTTTGTCGTTGAGAACCTGTCTTACTTTTTCCATTTGACGAATCGTTGATTGTTTATTATCCTTGATTAAATTGTTCGTTACTGTCGTCGGGCTTCACCCGACGGAAGCATGGCAATGCCGGAGAGCATCACCGCGGGATCGGATCAGAAAAGATAGCCGAATCCCACATTGAGATATATGGGATACATATTGAAGGTCACAGTCTTGAACGACGAAACGAAAATATCGTTCAGCCCCCATGACAGATTGGCGTTGACAGCCAGATGACTGTAGGCCATCCATGTCACGCCGGCCTGCAGCCCCCACTGGAACTTGCGAAGCTCGTCGCCGAAGTCGTACGACGCACGGGAGTCGCCTTCGAACACATACTTGTCGCCTGTGGGATCGCCCTCGCGGAGATAGCCGTCGTAGACATAGCCGTCGAATTCGTTCTGATAAGCATAGGCCAGATAGGGTCCGAAGGTCAGCGATGTGCGGTTGTGCACACGCAGCCGCGCCAGAACCGGCACGGACAGCTGCTGGGTGTGGTATTTCGTACGCACCATTCCGGTCCAGCGTCCTTTGAGTTTCTTGCCGTCGTCGAGTATCTCCATGCCGTAGTTTTTCACGCGCGCCTTGGTTTCCATGCCCTTCGTGCCAAGCTGGAGCGCCACAGTGACACCCCACTTACGGTCGGGCGTCAGCCACTTTGTGGCGATGGCTCCCACCTGCAGATTGAGCTTCGGATCGAACGACTTGATGCGGCGTATCTCTTCGGGCAGGGGCAGCGGCGATGCGCCGCCTACATTGAGGCCTGCATTGACCTGATATTCTATATCGCGGAAGAAACCTTCGGCTCCGGCGTGCATGACTGCCGACAGCATGACAGCTGCGACAGCCATAAAGCGTGTGAGTGATTTCATATCTTAAATGTATTTTAGAGGATGACTGATGAATGGATTTATTCGGCGCACGTGATCTGAATACGGTCGACATGCAGAGTGCTGCCTATGGCTCCTCTGAAATAGTCGCCATCCTCGCTCGAACTCATCACTATGGCTATGCTGTACTTGCCTTCTTTCAGCTTCTCAGCATCGATCTGCTTGCCGGGACGCATTGTGAACGGCATGGAGAATTCCTTCCAGTCGGCCGATGCCTGACGGTCAGGTATCAGAGCTGTGGATATGATCATCGGATTGTCGGCGGCCAGCACATTGGTGCCGTCGAGCCATTCATGACCTGCCGATGTTTCGAAGAACACGGCGTAAAGATTGAACATATCGGTCTTTCCGGGCACTTCAACGAGATTGCCGTCGGCATCAGGCTCGCTGTAGGTCGGTCCGGGCTGATATTTGTAGTAGCCGCTGAGCATCACAGGCTTCTGAGTGAACGGGATGCCGAAATGGGTAGCTCCAAGAGGATTCGACATGGCGTTGGTGCCGTCGAAGGTACCGAAAAACAGGTTTCCGGCCGCCATAGGCTTCTTGGCCCGCTGTCCGAACGAACCTGTGGAACGTGTGACCAGCGCCACACATTTGCCTCCGTCCACTCCCCCGTCGGCCTGATAGGTGGGGAAGGTGCCGGGAGTGGAGCCTTGCAGAGTCAGCGCGAAAGCCGAGTTGGCGCTGGCCCATACGAGCGCATCCTTGCCCGACGGATCAGGCTCATAGAACTCATCATAGGAACATACGCCACCGAGCGCTTTGATATGGCGTACATGGTCGAAATCATATTCGAGATTGATGCTGCTGTTGCGCTGCACCTCCACGATATAATCCTTATGCCACTGGCCGTCCTCCGAAGTGACGATATAAGTCTGCGGAAACTCGAAATTGCGCATTGTGCCGCTCGGAGGCTCGATCGAAGCGCCCGCCGACAGCTCAAACTCCGGCGCGAGCGCCGTCACAGCCTGATTGTTTTTCACTATCAGCAGCACCTTATTGTTGGAGATATTCGGCTCACGGTTAAGCACATCGCCGGGCACTGTCACCTGAACGATATCGCATTCGGCATTTTTGGGTTCTTCTCTGATACACGATACAGAGAGCAGTCCCGAAAGCAGCGCGAACGCAGCGATTGATCTAATTGTCATACGTTTATACTATATTTGCCAATATTTCACCGCCCGACGCCTCTATCGGCGTCGGCGTTTAATCTGTCAAAATTAGTTTATTTATTCCTTGTAGCTGGTCAAATGGTAGAAAAAGTTGGCAGTGTTAAATATATTTAACTAAAATAAATCATAGTAAAGAAGAATAAAGTCTAATTTCGCGGCATATTTTGCGCAACACAAATAGTACAAATCATTACACAATCAAGCCTTTCACCAAGGCCTTAACACAACTAAACAATTGACAATGAGAAAACTTTTCACCTACGTGCTTGTAGCTGCCGCTGCGATGGCAGGCTTCACTTCATGTAGCGACGACAACGACGAGCCCAAGCTCTTCGAGCTTCCGACCGAAAGCAAGACCATGACCCCTGCCAACGGTCTGACATTCGTCAGCAACGGACAGTCGCTCTCCGACGTAACTCTCCAGTATGTTCCCGCCAACGACGGCAAGAGCGCCATACTCGACCTCTTCGGAAGCAATGCAAGCCGCGCCGATGTCAGCCGCGCCGAAAATCCTGTGATAGCTCCGGGCGACGTGCTTCCCGGCGCCGCTTCGGTAAGCCTCAACATCACCCCCAAATTTGAGGCGGATCACGCCACATTCGAAGGCGATGGCGAGTCGACCTACTGCACATTCCACTACGACGGCACCATCACAGCCACGACCATTCAGGTCAACTTCACCAACATCGTGATGAAGAATGGCGTGATCATCTCCGAACTCACATTCACCGATTCCGACGTAGACCACATGCTCGAACTGACCTATAACGGAGCGGCGCTCATGGGCAAGATGGTGAGCTTCAAGCCCGATTCCAGCGACTACAAGCGTGCTGTGCTGACTCTTGCCGGGCAGGCTCTTGACCTGACTGACCTGCTCGCCACCGCCCAGCTGCCGGTAGACCTCTCGAAGCTCTCCAAGATACAGACCCCCGGAGTGCTTCCCGGCACATCGAGCTTCGAGCTGCCCGTAGTGCTCGGTGACGACAACACCTTCAGCGGTTCGGCCGAAACCGCATTCGTAACCTTCAAATACGAAGGCCAGGTGGCTTCAGAGAAGCTCATCATGAACATCACCGAGGCTCAGCTCAAAGACGCCACACTTGCCAACGGCAAATGGTTTGTGCCGGTGATGAACACCTCGTATGAGAACGATCCCCTTCACGTAGTATGGGAGTCGGATTCAGCCGTAAAGATTGAACTGTTCCCCGGCTTCTCGATGGATATGCCTATAGGAACAATTCTCGGCATCACACTCCGTATGGAGATACTCCCCGACGGCGAAGGCAAGGCAAGCGTCACCGGAATGCTCCCGCGCGCTCTCAAAAGCGTTGATTTCGGCGCCGACGGCAATATCACCGCCGGATATGTTGCAAACGGAGTCGCAGACGGTACTGTCACTGAATCACCTGCAGGACTCGCCCAGTATGTAATGGCTTCCGATAGCACTCTCCTGCTCTACCTCAACCCGCAGGCTATCATGATGGACGTGATGAAGGCGCAGAATCAGGCCGCCCGCTCACGCGCCATTGACTTCGCACAGTATCAGGCCACGATCGACGCTGTCGCCGAGATGCTCGTGAAGTGCGTTGCTGACGGTATCCCTGTACGCTATAGCGTATCGGCCGACAATCCCGACCAGATGTCGGTATATCTCCCCACTGAATTCCTCCGTCCGCTTCTGATGGCTGTTTCTCCTGTATTTCAGGATGAAGAACTCGTCAACACCATCATCGAACTCGCAAGCAGCGATCCCGACTTCGGCGGTATGGCCGGAATGCTCGGAGGAGCTCTCAAATCGCTCCCCAGCGTAATCGAAGGCACCACCAAGGTAGAGATGGGCATCCACCGCACAAAGACTGAGCCCTCCGAAGCCGGTCCCCTGGCCTGGTACCCCCTTTTAAAAACAATAATATTCAAGAGGCTGCCCGTCACGACCCGACGCGGCAGCCTCTCTTCATTTCATTTGATCGCAATTTCATCGCCATTTTACGATCTTGAAAATCACAATAAACTGTGATTTCACTTTGAAATTCAACATCATTTACCCATCTTTGCACCCCAATCACACTGCATTGTGATTTTCAGACATCTCAATCATGAATTATCAGACGATCGGCGAAATCATCAAAAACAGAAGAAAATCATTGAATATAACCTAACCGACTTTAGCCTCATTGGCCGGGGTGGGAATAAATACGTTGGTAGTATGACTCATGACCGCACAAAAGAGAGGCTGCCCTGACCGGACAATCCGATGAAGGGCAGCCTCTCTTTTGTGCTGACAACTGCTGCGGCTCGCTATGGCAGAAAAAACGTACCCAAGGGGATATGACCGGCTACCAGCTGCCGTGTTCCTGCTTGTGCTCCTTGAAGTCGGCACTGCGGTCGCAGTCGCCGTCGTAATGCCACACTATGGTGTCCGACATCTGCCTGCCGCTGTTGTCGGAGGCCGATGCGCTGAGCACGTTTTTGCCATCGTCGAGGCGTACGTTGTCGAATACGTAATGCACGTCGGTGGTGCCGCGGCGCGGTGTGCCGAGATCACGGCCATTAAGCGTGACGCGCGGAACCCCGATGTTGGAATAGACGGTGACCGAGGTCAGCCGGCGTTCGCGGCGGTCATTGCGTCGCTGCGTGATATGCAGCACAGGATCCTTGCTCCAATTGGCCTTATACCAATAGTAGGCGTCCTTTTTCGTCTTGCGGTCAAATGTGATCAGCCCTTTCATATTGCGCGCCTCGACGCTGCCGCGCCGCGAGGTGGGCACCGCGAAGTCAAACATGTTCCAGAGGTAGGAGGCCACGATCTGCGGGTGTCCGGCAATGACGGGCCACTGCACTTCGTGGGTCTTGGTCTGAAATGTTTCGGGATAGAACGGGCTTGTCCAGTCGAGGGCGTCGCCCAGAAGTTCGGTCTGATGGGCGATGTTGGCGTCGGCTCCATATTCGCTCAATATGAGCGGACACCACGGATATTCGCGCTCGATGCGTTCGATCCAGGGCACGATATCCTGCAATTTACGCTCGTACCATCCGAAGTAACGGTTCATGCCCTGAATGTCGGCGTTGCCGTTGACCGGATGATCGACCGATCCATAGCCGTTGACCGCCACCGTATAGCGGTCGGGATCCTCGGTCTTGCACAGATCGTGGATGCTCTGCGTCAGAGCCGCCGTATAGCCGTGGGGGTGATACACTTCGTTGTGTATGCCCCAGACATAGATCGACGGGTGGTTGAAGCTCTGCCTGATAAGTTCGCGCATCTGCTGGTGGGCATTGTCCCACTCCTGCCCTGTCACACTGTTGACAAACGGTATCTCGGCCCATATCACCAGTCCGAGGGTATCGCATCTTGAATAGAGATAGTCGGACTGCTGGTAATGGGCGAAACGCACCGTAGTGGCTCCGACATCCATGATCTGCTCCAGATCGAAGTCGTGCTCTCTGTTGGTCAGCGCGCTTCCCAATCCCCACCAGTCCTGATGACGGGTGACGCCATACATGGGATATTTCCTGCCATTGAGATAAAACCCTTTTCCGGCCACTATTTCATAATGACGAAGTCCTAACGGCTGCACTACCTCGTCGATCTTCCGTCCATCCTGATACAGACTCGACACCACCTTATACAGATAGGGATCGGTGCGGCCCTGCCAGAGATGCGGATTGCTGATGCGGAACTGCGATGTATAGGACTGAAGGCTCTGCGGAGTGAGCGAGAACGTCAGACTATGGGTCTTTACCAGACGTCCGTCCATGTCATAGACCGAATTGTCAAGACGCATAGAGGCGGGCGCCTTCGCGGCATTGTCCACCTTCACCCTGACAGTCACTTCGGCCGACTTTGCCGAAACATTTTTCTGCGTGATATATACGCCGGGCGAGGCGCAGTCGTTGACCACTATGGCACACGGCTCGGTCACTACCAGCCACACCGGGCGATATATGCCGCCGTAGACGCCAAACAATGTGTGATTGACCGGTATCACATCGGGGCGGGCGGCATTGTTGGCCTTGACTATGATTTCATTCTCTTCACCAAACTTCAGCTGCCGTCCGATCTCGCAGGCGAAAGCCGAATAGGCGCCTTTGTGCGATCCGGCGAGATAGCCGTTGACATACACCTCGGCACACGATCCCACGCCCTCGAAACGGAGAAACACCCGCTTGTCGCGCAGGCAGGAGTCGGGGGTGAAGCGTTTGCGATAATAGGCTTCTCCTGCATAGAACGCCGATGCCTTACGCTGCATGTCGTCGGCATTCCACGTGTGGGGAACGCTCACCGCCTCCCAATCGG
>JAIDKJ010000390.1 GCA_029051835.1 Paramuribaculum sp.
TATTAGTGCTGGGCCTCGTTTATGCCTGGCGGAAAGGAGCTCTTGAATGGAAGTGACAACCAAAAGCATGCCTTACGAGGCGTGGAAAGATAATGAATATATAGAGAGTCTTGTCGAGGAGCTGAAGGCCAACGGCACCAACGTTGTGGTAGGTTCGTTCGACAAGCTGATCAACTGGGGCCGTTCCAACTCCATCTGGCCTCTGACTTTCGCCACCAGCTGCTGCGGCATCGAATTCGTATCGCTTGGCGCCGCGCGTTTCGATATGGCCCGTTTCGGATGGGAGGTGGCCCGTTCATCCCCCCGTCAGGCCGACTTCATCATGGTGGCCGGCACAATCGTACACCGTATGGCTCCGGTGCTCCGTCGTCTTTACGACCAGCTCGCCGAGCCTAAATATGTGATCGCCACAGGCGCTTGCGCCGTATCGGGCGGTCCGTTCAAGAAATCATATCATGTGGTGATGGGAGTCGACAAGATAATACCTGTCGACGTGTATCTGCCCGGCTGTCCGCCGCGCCCCGAGGCCATGATCTACGCTATCATGCAGCTCTCGCGCAAGATGAAGGTAGAGCGTTTCTTCGGAGGCGTCAACCGCAAGGAAAAACAGCAGGAATTCCTCGCAAGCCACCCTGTGGAGGGTGTGGAGGATTGATTCCCGGCAGCAACAAAGTCAACACCTTTCAATCAAACGACGAAACCATTGACCAATATGGCAGACATTCAGGAAAGAATAGCCGGGCAGTTCCCCGAAGCCACATTCGATACATCCGACGTGCTCACAGTCGAAATCCCCGATGCGAAACTGCATGCCCTCGCCCGCTTCCTGCGCGACGAGCTTCATTTCGATTATCTGGTGACGATCGTCGGTATGGACTGGGTAGAGAAGATGGGATGTATCTACTACCTGCAGTCGACGGCCGACCATAGCCGCATAGCGATCAAGGCCACCACGGCTGATCGCGAGAACCCGATGCTCCACAGCATAGCCGACCTCTGGCAGATCGCTGTGATCTTCGAGCGCGAAGTCTACGACTTCTTCGGCATAGTGTTTATCGGCAATCCCGATATGCGCCGCCTCTTCCTCAGCATCGACTGGAAGGGGTATCCCCTGCGCAAGGACTATGATCCCTCGCTCAATCCCGTTCCGACCGAAAACGAGCGTCAGAGCGACTTCACTGATACATACGTAGAGCAGTCCGACGGCAAGATCGTCAAGGAGCAGACAAGAGTGTTTGAGGCCGACGACTTCGTGGTCAACATTGGCCCGCAGCATCCCGCGACACACGGCGTGCTCCGTTTCCGTACGGCGGTCGACGGCGAAACGATCAAGAAGATCGACGTCTACATGGGTTATATCCACCGCGGTATCGAGAAGATATGCGAGGGACTGACCTATCCGCAGACGCTCCATTTCATGGACCGAATGGATTACTTCTCGGCCCACAACTATCACCACGGACTGTGCATGACCATCGAGCAGGCCGCCGGCATAGAGGTGTCGCGCAGGGTGCAGGTGATCCGCGTGATCATGGACGAGCTGTCGCGTATAGCTTCGCACTGCCTCTTTATCGGCACATTCTGCATGGACCTCGGCGCTACAACGATGCTCTTCTACACGCTCCGAGTGCGCGAGCAGATACTTGACATCATGGACAAGACCTGCGGCGCCCGAATGACGTTCAACTACGACACCATCGGCGGTGTGATGCAGGATCTCCATCCCGACTTCGTGAAGGACGTGAAGGCGCTTCTCGCTGTGCTTCCGGCCAACCTCAAGGAATACGACAAGCTCTTTACCGGCAATGTGATCACGCGCAACCGTATGGAAGGCGTGGGCTATATGAGCCGCGAGGATGCGATCACCTGGTCGGTGACCGGCCCGTCGGGACGTGCGTCGGGATGGGCATGCGATATCCGCAAGACCAATCCCTACAGCATCTATCAGGAGCTCGATTTCGAGCAGGTGGTGATGCACGAAGGCGACGCCATGGCCCGCTTCAAGGTGCGCATGAAGGAGATCGAAGAGAGTGCCAAGATTATCGCGCAGCTGATCGACAATATACCCGACGGCGAGATACAGGCCAAGGTTTCGAAGGTGTTCAAGCTTCCCGAAGGCCACTGGTTCCGCACCGTCGAGGGATGCCGCGGCGCCTTCGGCGTATATCTGGAGAGCGACGGCACAGTCAATCCGTATCGCGTGAAGCTGGTTCCGCCGTGTCTGCCTGCAGCTGCGGCCGTCGACCATCTGACCCGCGGTCAGAAGATTGCCGACCTCATCACAATCGGTGGCTCGCTCGACTATATCGTGCCCGACATCGACCGATAAACAAATCACCAACTATTGACAACGACACTTGAAAAAACATAAGTCATGTTTGATTTTTCCGCTTTAACCAACTGGATCCATGCCGGGCTTCTTTCGTTCATGCCCGAATGGCTCGCCGTGACCACGGAGTGTGTGCTCATAGGGCTGGTGCTTCTTACGGTCTATGCGCTGCTGGCTCTTTTCTATATCTACTACGAACGCAAGGTGTGCGCCGCTTTCCAGTGTCGCCTCGGCCCCGACCGTGTGGGTCCGATGGGACTGCTGCAGAGCTTCGCCGACATGTTCAAGATGCTCATCAAGGAGCTGATATCGCTCAACCACACTGACAAGTTTCTCTTTGCCCTGGCTCCCTATCTGGTGATCCTGGCATCGATGCTCGCCTTTGCGGTTCTCCCCTGGGGCAATGGCCTGCAGGTGATCGACTTCAATATCGGCATATTCTTCCTTATAGCCGTTTCGTCGATAGGCGTTCTCGGCATTCTTCTTGCCGGATGGTCGAGCAACAACAAGTTTACTCTCATCGGCGCTCTGCGCTCCGGCGCCCAGATGGTCAGCTATGAGCTGTCGATCGGTCTGTCGGTGCTTACTATGGTGTGTCTGGCCGGCACGATGTCGGTGGGCGGCATCGTTGAGGAGCAGCGCGATCTGTGGTTCATATTCTCCGGTCATATCCCCGCTATCATCGCTTTCATCATATATCTGATAGCAGGCACGGCCGAAACCAACCGTGGCCCGTTTGACCTTCCCGAGGCTGAGAGCGAGCTGACCGCAGGCTACCACACGGAGTATTCCGGCATGCACTTCGGATTCTTCTATCTGGCCGAGTATCTCAATCTGTTCATAGTTTCGGGTGTGGCCGCTCTGCTGTTCTTCGGCGGATGGATGCCGCTCCATATCCCCGGATGGGATGCCTTCAACCATGTGATGGACTATATCCCTGTCTCTGAGACACATCT
>JAIDKJ010000039.1 GCA_029051835.1 Paramuribaculum sp.
CTCGGGGGCTCGGAGAGGCGTATAAGAGACAGACCACATGCAATGCCGACAGCGACGCATCGGTAGTCGCCGCCTCGATCAACACTATCGTAAGCATATAGGCCATCGGATCGTTTGATCCGCTCTCAAGCTCAAGCATCGGCCTGAGATGATGACGGAGGCCGGTCTTATGCGCACCGAGAATACCGAATACCGATGCCGAATCAGTCGATGACATCGTCGCGGCCAGCAACAGCGAAACGACAAGCGGAAAATGGATATTGGTCCAGCTCATCCCCGAAAGCCACCAGATGAAAAATCCGGTGAACAGCGCGGTCAGCAGCACTCCCGCCGTCGACAGCACCAGTCCCGGAGCGATCACCGGCTTTATCGAAGATATCTTCGTGCCCATGCCGCCCGAAAACAGTATGACACACAACGCCACCATGCCGATCGACTGAGCCGTGTGTATGTCGCTGAACTGCATTCCGAGGCCGTCGGTGCCGAACACCATGCCCGTCAGAAGAAATATCAGCAGCAACGGCAGACCGACACGATGGCTCGACTTGCCCGCGAGCACACCGGCCACGAGCAACGTCGATCCTGCGAGCAAAAGATTCTCCGGCGACACCTGTTCCATATCACCTGCAAAGTTAACACTAATTTTTTAATAATATATTAGGTGAAACCGACTCGCTTTCATGTAAAATTCGTAACTTTGCAACTCTGAAACCAAAAACCGTATCACATATTATGTCAGACGTAAGGAAAATCAAGACAGCACTCATCTCCGTCTACCACAAGGACGGCCTCGACGATATTTTGTCAATGCTCCATGCACAGGGAGTTAAGTTTCTCTCTACAGGCGGCACACAGACCTTTATCGAACAGCTCGGCTATCCCTGCTCGGCCGTTGAGGATCTGACCTCATATCCGTCGATACTCGGCGGACGCGTGAAGACACTCCACCCCAAAGTATTCGGCGGCATCCTCAACCGTCGCGACAACGAGGGCGACCGTCAGCAGATCGCGCAGTATGAGATTCCTGAAATCGACCTCGTGATCGTCGATCTGTATCCTTTCGCCGACACCGTCAGCAGCGGAGCCGACCACGCAGCCATCATCGAGAAGATCGACATAGGCGGCATATCGCTCATCCGCGCCGGAGCTAAAAACTACAAGGATGTAGTTATCGTGGCGTCAAAGGCTCAGTACGCTCCCCTGGCAGAAATGATCGGCCGCAACGGCGCACAGTCGACACTCGAAGAGCGCGAATTTTTCGCAGCCGAGGCTTTTGCCGTTTCATCGGGCTACGACACCGACATCTACAACTATTTCGCCGGCCGCAGCAGCCAGAACTATCTGCGCATAGCCATTGACGGCGAGAAACACATGCGCTACGGCGAGAATCCCCACCAGAACGGCACATTCTACGGCCGCCTCAGCGAAGTGTTCGATCAGATCCACGGCAAAGAGATATCCTACAACAACCTGCTCGACATCGACGCAGCCATCAATCTCATGGCCGAATTTACCGACCCGACATTCGCTATCCTCAAACATAACAACGCCTGCGGTCTGGCCACACGTCCGACCATGCTCGAAGCGTGGGAAGCCGCTCTCGCAGGAGATCCCGTGTCGGCTTTCGGCGGAGTGCTCATCGCCAACCGCACCATCGATCTGGCCACAGCCGAAGCCATCAACAAGATATTCTTCGAGGTAGTGATAGCTCCCGCCTACGACGACGCGGCTCTCGAAGTGCTCTGCCAGAAGAAAAACCGCATTGTGCTCAAGCAGCACTCCCAGCTCAAGGCCACACGCCAGTATCGCTCGATACTCAACGGCGCGCTCGTGCAGGACAAAGACCTCAAGGTCGAAACACCGGCCGACCTCAGCCAGGCCACAGAGAAAGCCGTCACTCCCTCGCAGATCGACGACCTTCTGTTTGCCAACAAGATCGTGAAACACAGCAAGAGCAATGCCATAGTGCTTGCCAAGGACCGTCAGCTTCTCGCAAGCGGCATCGGCCAGACATCGCGTGTCGACGCCCTCAAGCAGGCCATCGCCAAAGCCGGATCGTTCGGCTTCGACCTCCACGGAGCCGTTATGGCCTCCGACGCCTTCTTCCCCTTCGCCGATTGCGTGGAGATAGCCCATCAGGCCGGAGTCGACGCCGTGATACAGCCCGGCGGATCCATCCGCGACCAGGACACCGTCGACTACTGCAATGCCAACGGCATCGCCATGGTCATCACCGGCATCCGTCACTTCAAGCACTAATCGCCACCATCTTTTCTCACTACACAATCTTACAGAACTCAATCTCTCATGGGTATATTCTCACTCACTAAAGAAATAGCCATCGACCTCGGCACGGCCAACACCATCATCATCCACAACGACAAGATCGTTGTCGACGAGCCGTCGATCGTAGCCATAGAAGTGTCTACCGGCAAAATGATCACCGTGGGCAAGGAAGCGCAGATGATGCAGGGTCGCGAGCCCGAAGGCATCCGCACCATCCGCCCGCTGCGCAAAGGCGTCATCGCCGACTTCCGCGCCGCCGAGATGATGATCCGCGGACTCGTCGAGAAGGCGAGCCAGAAAAGCCGCTGGTTCAGCCCGTCGATGCGCATGGTGGTAGGCATCCCCTCCGGATCGACCGAAGTGGAGATCCGTGCCGTTCGCGACTCCTCGGAACACGCCGGCGGACGCGACGTCTACATGCTCTACGAGCCGATGGCGGCAGCCCTCGGCATCGGGCTTGACGTAGTGGCGCCCGAAGGCAACATGATCGTCGACATAGGCGGCGGCACCACCGAAATCGCCGTCATATCGCTCGGCGGCATCGTCAGCAACAAGAGCATCACTATAGCAGGCGATGACCTTACCGACGACATACAGGAACACATGCGACGCGTACACAACGTCAAGGTGGGCGAACGCACAGCCGAACTCATCAAGATGAACGTCGGATCAGCGCTCATGGAACTCGAAAATCCGCCTGAAGACTATATCGTCCACGGCCCCAACCAGATGACCGCCCTGCCGATGGAGGTGGCCGTCAGCTATCAGGAGATCTCCCACAGCATAGAGAAGAGCATCTCGAAGATAGAAGCCGCCGTGCTCAGCGCGCTCGAGCAGACACCGCCCGAACTCTATGCCGACATTGTAAAGAACGGCATATATCTCGCCGGCGGAGGCGCACTCATCCGTGGCCTCGACAAACGTCTGACCGACAAGATCGGCATACAGTTCCACATAGCCGAAGATCCCCTGCTTGCCGTAGCGAAGGGTACAGGCGTGGCGCTTAAAAACATCGACAAGTTCTCATTCCTTATCCGCTGACCTCTGCCCTGTGCCGGCTTACCGACGCCGGCACAGGCAAGGCTATAGCCAGTGAACATCCACCCTACCGATAACGACGAAACAATCACCGGGCCGCAATGAGAAACCTCATTGACTTCTTTTTGCGCTACAGCTCATGGATGCTTTTCGCCGCCTATATGGCGGCGGGATGCTTCATGCTGTTTCACAGCAATCCGTGGCAGCACCATGTGATGCTGACATCGGCCAACGCCGTGTCGGCCGTCGTCTACAAGGGAGCAAGCAACCTTACGGCCTACTTCCATCTGCGCGACATCAACGAGGACCTTCAGAGGCGCAATTCGGCTCTCGAACTTGAGGTGATCAACCTCAAGCAGCAGCTCGAACGCACACGCGAACTGGTCTATGCCGACACCATGACCACCGACTCCGCACTGCAGCGCTACAGCTTCATCCTCGCGAGAGTGATCAACAACACTACCCACCGCACACACAACTACATTACCATCGACAAAGGTTCGGCCGACGGCATACGTCCGGAAATGGGAGTGATGGACCAGAACGGCGTGGTGGGTATCGTCAACGTGACCGGCCCACACTCTGCAAGAGTCATATCGCTGCTCAACAACCATCTGCGCCTGTCGTGCAAAGTCAAAGGACACGACCACGTAGGCTCACTCGTATGGGACGGCACCGATCCGGAGGAGGCTATACTCGAAGAACTCCCCCGCCACGCCGTGTTTGAGATAGGCGACACTATCGTCACCAGCGGATTCTCCACCGTATTCCCCGAAGGCGTACCCATAGGCACTATCGTAAAGGGTCTTCGCGACCACGACGAGAATTTCTTCGCACTTCGTGTCAAGCTCTTCACCGACTTCACCACACTTGGCACGGTGAGGGTCATCGCCGACTCCATGACCGACGAGATACGCGAGGTAGAACGTGATATAATCGACAAGAAATGAGCAAGACCACAATAAAATTCATATTTCTCGCCATTTTGCTTGTAGCCGTGCAGGTTGTAGTATTCAACCACATCGCACTGCTCGGCTACGCCGTCGGTTTCATATTCATCTATACGCTGCTCCACCTGCCGCTTACATTGTCGGCCAACTGGACGCTGACCATCGGTTTCTTCATGGGACTCGCTGTCGACATCTTCGCCGACACCCAGGGAATGAACGCCATCGCATGCACCATTCTCGCAGCCCTGCGGCGACCGGTGATAAAACTCTACTTTCCGCGCGAGGAAGACATAGCCGACCCATGTCCGTCGGCCCGCTCTCTCGGATTTCCGGTATTTGCCAAATATGCCATCACCCTCTCCGCCACCTACTGCCTAATCATTTTTCTGGTAGAGTCCATGAGCTTCTTCCGTCCGATAGCCCTCCTGCTGCGGATTGCATCAAGCACACTGCTCACCTTCCTCCTCGTCATAGCCACCGACAGCCTCACAAGCAGCCACAATGAGAAAAGACTATAGACTCGAACGCCGGAAATATGTTGTCGGAGGTTTTATATTGCTTATTGTAGCCATCTACATAGTCCGCCTATTCAACCTTCAGGTGGTAGATGACCGCTACAAAGACTACGCCGACTCCAATGCATTTCTGAAAAAAGCCATATATCCCTCGCGAGGCATCATCTACGACCGGCAGGGACGCGTGGTGGTATTCAACCAGCCGGCCTACGACATAATGATGATACCGCGCGACGTGCAGCCGTTCGACACGCTCGACTTCTGCAACACGCTCGGACTGACCATCGAACAGTTTACACGCCGCATAGCCGACATGAAGGACCGTCGGCTCAACCCCGGCTACTCGTCGTATTCGCCTCAGGTGTTCATGACACACCTCTCGGCCGAGGACTACGGCCGGCTACAGGAGAAAATGTACCGCTATCCGGGCTTTTTCATACAGAAACGCATCCTGCGTGAATATGGCTACAAGGCCGCTGCCAACGTGCTCGGCAATATCAGAGAGGTGTCGCAGGCCGATATCGACGCCGACCCCTACTACTCGTCGGGCGACTATACCGGCGACCTCGGAGTGGAAAAAAGCTACGAGAAATATCTGCGCGGAGAGAAAGGCGTGGAGATACTCATTCGCGACGCCAAAGGACAGATACAGGGCAAATTCGAAAATGGCGCTCGCGACCGCGGAGCCATATCGGGACGCAATCTCAAACTCAGCATCGACATAGAGCTGCAGCAATACGCCGAATCACTGATGGTCAACAAAATCGGAGCACTCGTGGCCATCGAGCCCGCCACCGGCGAGATTCTGGCCATGGTGTCGTCGCCCACCTACGACCCGTCGCTCCTCGTGGGCCGCAAACGCGGAGCCAACTACAAAGCCCTCGTCGCCGATTTCTACAAGCCGCTTTTCGACCGTGCCCTGATGGGCGCATACCCTCCCGGATCGACATTCAAGCCCGCCAACGGCCTGATACTGCTGCAAGAGGGCATCATAGTGCCCTCCACAGCCTATCCATGCTATCACGGCTTTGTCAGCGGAGGCCTGAAAGTGGGCTGCCACAGCCACGGCTCGCCGCTGCCGCTGAAACCGGCTCTACAGACGTCGTGCAACGCATATTTCTGCTACGGCTTCAAAGCGATGGTCGACCGCCGGTCGAAGTACGGCTCCTCGGCCGAAGCGTTTGAAACATGGAAGAAACATCTCGTATCGCTCGGCTACGGCTACCGGCTCGGCACCGACCTGCCCGGAGAGAGCCGCGGATTCATACCCAACGCCAAATTCTACAACAAGATCTACGGAGAGGGCCGATGGAGCGCCAACACCATCATATCCGTGTCAATCGGTCAGGGCGAAATCCTTGCCACTCCCCTTCAGATAGCCAATCTGTGCGCCACGATAGCCAACCGCGGATGGTTCATCACGCCGCATGTGGTCAAAGAGATCGAGGACACCGTCATGCCACAGGAACTGATCAGCCGCCGCTACCCCACGATCGACGCCTCGCACTTCACCGACGTAGCCGAAGGAATGCGCATGGCCGTCACCGGCGGCACCTGCCGCCTCGCGGCGCTACCCGATATAGAAGTGGCCGGCAAGACCGGCACCGCGCAGAACCCCCACGGCAAGGACCACTCGGCGTTCATAGGCTTCGCCCCCTACGAAAATCCGAAAATAGCCGTATGCGCCTATGTGGAGAATGCCGGATTCGGCGCCACCTACGGCGTACCCATCGGCAGCCTCGTCATTGAGAAATATCTCACAGGAAAGATATCCGACCAACGCAAATATCTCGAGCAGCGCATGCTTGAGTCCAACACAATAATCTACAGTGGAGTCAAGAAGCATTAATCATAAAGCCACTCCTACATCCTACGCGCGCTACATCGACTGGGTGAGCGTAGGGCTGTATCTGGTGCTCGTAGTGGCGGGTGTGTTCAGCGTCTATGCCGCAAGCTACGACTTCGACAACGCATCGATTTTCGACTTCAACGAGTTTTCGGGCAAACAGGTGCGCTGGATATTCCTCGCACTCGGCCTGGCCCTGATGATAATGCTTGTAGACTGGCGCATGTATGAAACCTACGCCTATCCGATCTATCTCACGCTGCTGGCCATCATGGTCGTGACCATCTTTGTGGCTCCCGACATCAAGGGGTCGCGGTCATGGCTCGTGTTTGGCCCTGTCAGCTTCCAGCCGGCCGAATTCGGCAAATTCGCCACAGCCCTTGCTCTGGCCAAACTGTTCAGCGGCTATCAGTTCAGGCTCAACGACTCACAGGCCAATTACCTGAGAGCGCTCGCCATCATTTTCGTACCGATAGCGCTTATTCTCGCCCAGAGAGAAACCGGATCGGCGCTGGCCTACCTCTCGCTGTTTTTCGTGCTTTACCGCGAAGGCATGAGCGGCCTGGTGCTGCTCGCGGCCGCAGGCGCGGTAATCATCTTTGTAGTGGCGGTGAAATATGCCGACCCGCTCTTCATGGGCATGCCGCTTGGCGAGGCCGCCGTCATAATGATGCTCGGCATGTTGCTGCTCGGCATGCTTGCCGTCTATTGCCGTCAGATCAAGGCGGCCCGCAATGTCGGCCTGTTCTATCTCGGAGCCGCCGCCGTTGCATGGGGATTGCATCTGCTTGCCGTCGACATTCCCGGCAAATATTTCCTTCCGGCAGTGCTTGCCATATCATGCGCATACTGCCTGATACTCTGCCTGCGCGGCGACAGCAAGCCACTGCTCGTGACGGTAGGGGCCGTCGTGACGGGAGTGATATTTCTCTACTCTGTCAACTACGCGTTCACCTCGGTGCTTCAGCCCCACCATCAGCAGCGCATCAAAGTGACCCTCGGACTTGAAGAGGACCGTCTTGGCGCCGGCTACAACGTCAACCAGAGCAAAATAGCCATAGGCTCCGGCGGACTCACCGGCAAAGGATTTCTCAACGGCACCCAGACCAAACTGAAATATGTGCCCGAACAACACACCGACTTCATCTACTGCACCATAGGCGAGGAGGAAGGATTTATCGGTTCTACAGCCGTATTGCTTCTTTTTCTGGCACTGATATTGCGTGTGATACACATAGCCGAACGACAGCCCACGGTGTTCGGGCGTGTCTATGCCTATTGCGTAGCATCCTACTTCATATTTCATCTCGCTGTAAATATCGGCATGGTCATCGGACTATGCCCGGTCATAGGCATACCGCTCCCCTTCTTCAGCTACGGAGGATCCTCGCTATGGAGCTTCACGATACTGCTCTTCATACTGCTCCGCATCGACGCCTCACGCCGCGAACATCTCACCTACTGACCGTCGGCATGGCACAGCGACAAAAAGATTTGTGATTTAAGGCAGAGTATTGTAATTTTGTAAAAGAGTTCTGAAGCGGTGCCACACATCTCGCATAAACCAGACCCCGGCACACCGCTTACAGCCACCCGACGATGGAGAGCGCAGTAAACATAATAATCACCGGTATACTCATCGGAGCACTGATTTCAGCTCCAATGGGTCCGATCGGCATGCTTGTGATACAGCGCACCCTCAACAAAGGACGCATGCCCGCATTCGTCACCGGCATCGGAGCAGCATTGTCCGACCTCATCTACTGCCTGCTCACCGGCCTGGGACTATCGTTTGTCACCGACTTCATCGAATCCAACCAGAATGTGCTGCAGGTCATAGGAAGCCTTGTGCTGATAATCTACGGCATATATCTGTTCCGCAACAACCCGTCGCGGCAGTTGCGCACCCCCGCCCCGCAGGCGTCGAACTACTGGCGCGACTTCGCTACCGGCTTCCTCTTCACATTCTCCAATCCGCTGATACTGTTTTTCATCATCGGACTCTTTGCCCGCTTCAACTTCCTCGATACACAATACAGATTTTATCACTACATAGCCGGGTATACAGGCATCATAGCCGGAGCCGTGATATGGTGGTTTCTCATCACATATTTCGTCAACAAGGTCAGAGCCCACTTCAACGTCCGGTCCATGTGGCTTGTCAACCGCATCATAGCCGTGATACTGCTCGTCATGGCATCGATGGGATTTATCCTCAGCATAAAAGAACTCTTTGAATAAACCCACATTCCAATAC
>JAIDKJ010000391.1 GCA_029051835.1 Paramuribaculum sp.
CATGGAGCAGACACGCGGCAGCGTTGACGACCTCCACAAGCTCACCCACGACCGCGTAAGCCTCACCACGCTCCTCCGCCGTCTGGGCTGAGAACGTGCCGGCACGCCATCTCCTCGCAAACACATCAATATTTATCCGATATAAAAACTATGATCAAGATACGAATCATATCTGCAATTGCAGCCATTATCATGTTGCCCGCATTCTCATCGTGCAACTATAACTCGCTCGTTGAGCAGCAGCAGACTGTCGACCAGTCGTGGGCTGAAGTGCAAAACCAGTATCAGCGTCGCGCCGACCTGATCCCCAACCTCGTCAGCACAGTCAAAGGCTATGCCGCCCACGAAAGTTCAACACTCGAAAAAGTGACCGAAGCCCGCGCCAAAGCCACATCGATCAACATCTCGGCCGAAAACCTCGACGAGGCCACACTCGCCAAGTTCCAGAAAGCACAGGGCGAACTTACGCAGGCGCTCAAGTCGCTCCTTGCCGTAAGCGAGGCATATCCCGACCTCAAGGCCAACGAGAACTTCCGCGATCTGCAGGTGCAGCTCGAAGGCACCGAAAACCGTGTGGCCACCGCACGCGGACGCTATACCCAGGCCGTGGCTGCCTACAACACCGCCATCAAGAAATTCCCCACGGTGATCTACGCCGGATGGTTCGGCTTCAGCCCGAAGCCGCAGTTCCAGGCCGACGACTCCGCACAGTCAGCACCTGAAGTAAAATTCTGACCACGATGAAACTGTTCCCCACCACATCATTGCTGGCGGCTGTCATCGCCGCCGGCGCATGCATCTCGTCGTGCAACAGCGAGAACACATGGGACGAATACGAAGAGTGGCGCGAGGCCAACAACGAGTGGTATCAGAAACAGATCGCTCTGACCGACGTCGACGGCAAACCCTATTACACCAAACTCGCGCCGGCGTGGTATCCCACTTCAGGGGTGCTCATCCACTACTTCAACGACCGCACCAAGACCGAAGGCAATCTCTCGCCGCTCATCACGAGCACAGTAGACGCCAAATATATCGGACGCCTGTACAACGACGAGCCGTTCGACTCATCGTTCACCATGACCACCTACGGCGACAGCATCTACCGCTTCCGCCCGTCCGACATGATCAGCGGATGGCAGATCGCCCTCACCGACATGCGCGTAGGCGACAGCTGCCGCGTTGTCATCCCCTCCGATCAGGGCTACGGCACACAGTCGACCGGCATCATACTGCCCTACTCCGTGCTGGTGTTCGACATAAAGCTCACTGACATCTACAGCCTACAGCAGCCATAAGCATGGAACCATTCCTGACCGAGTGGAACAAAATGGTCACAGGCCGGCGCTATCGCGCAGCCATGCCGCAGTTTCAGGAAGGCCTGCGCAAAGCACAGCTCGTAGTGCGTCGCTTCAACGACATGCAGCCCGACGATGTCGACGGGCGTATGGCTCTGCTCGACGGATTTCTCGGACGGTGCGGCGAACGCGTACAGATCAATCAGCCGTTCCGCTGCGACTGGGGGTGCAACATCTCTATAGGCCACGACACCTTCATCAACTTCAATCTGACCATACTCGACGAAGCTCCGGTGACGATCGGCAATCATGTCTTCATCGGCCCGAACGTCAGCATCTTCACCGCCTGCCATCCGCTCGACGCAACAGAGCGCAACACCGGCGACGAATGGGCCGAACCGGTGACGATCGGCGACAATGTATGGATAGGCGGATGTGTCACCATATTGCCGGGAGTCACCGTCGGCCACGACGCAGTGATTGGAGCCGGAGCGGTCGTCACCAAAGATGTCCCGCCATCAACGGTCGTAGCAGGCAACCCTGCCAAAGTGATCCGGCATATCTGACAAATTCTTCCCCCGAAAAAAGCCGGGCTAAGCGGAAATAAACAAATCAGCTATAATACAGACGCCGCTGTGTCAAAATCACCAGTTTGACACAGCGGCGTCCGTATCTAATCCCCTCTACAAGGATCGCCGTCCAAAGGGCTCGTATCGCAGGTTCAGATAGCAGGATTCTCCATCACACTATCATTTGCTCACCACCACTACCACCGGATTGGCGTCATCCGCAAGATTCTGCAACGATGCAGGCAGCTTGGCATCGGGATGCTCCTCCATCCAGCGGGAGATATCCTCTACTGTTATTATGCCTATAAGATCACCGTCGGGAGTAGTCACCGCGGGATTGAACGGCATGAAGCCCTCAAGATCATCGATAAAACCTTTCTCAGCCTCCGTAGCAACAGTTTTGCCAGTCAATTTGTCATAGAACCCTACGAACGGCTCATGCGAGTCATCGCCCATCCAGCCTTTGCTTGCGGAAAACACTATCTTGTCGGGCGTTTCCAGCACATCGCAGAGTATAAGAGTGTTCGATTTTATACCCTTAGAGTTCATAGTGCGGTAATCGACACCGTTAGCACCGGTATTGAACGTATATGCCGGCATCATCGTATCTGACGTGACAGCATAGAGCGTATCGACAAACACAGGCTTGAACCGCGCCTCATCGCCGGTCAGCCACAACTCCCGGTTGCCATCATCAGGCGTATAAACTATGCCGTCGGCGGATTCATACTTCACAAAATTCACCTGGCTACCGGAGAAAATGCCACCATGCCCCAAAAACCGATCCTCACTCTCCCACAAATCTTATTATACCTATAAATCATATTCCGATCCCTCCGATTACTCCGATAGCTCTGATCCCTCTGATTACTCCGATCCATCCGATAGCTCTGATAGCTCCGATAACTCTGATCC
>JAIDKJ010000392.1:0-4617 GCA_029051835.1 Paramuribaculum sp.
TCACCGGGTGTGAGGCAGGCCATGAATACGGCCATATTGGCCTGTGCTCCTGAGTGGGGCTGAACATTGACATATTCGGCTCCGAAAAGTTCCTTGGCGCGGGCTATGGCTATCTGCTCCACTTCGTCGACCACGCCGCAGCCTCCGTAGTAGCGGTGGCCCGGATATCCTTCGGCATATTTGTTGGTCAGGCACGAGCCCATGGCTTTCATTACCTCGTCGCTGACGAAGTTTTCCGATGCGATGAGTTCGATACCCTTGGCCTGGCGCTGGTGTTCGCGCTCGATAAGGTCAAAAATCACTGAGTCTTTTTCCATTTGTCGGTTGGATTGATGTGTATTTGCCGGCAAAGTTACAAAAATATTTTTAGAGTATGTTCGTATTTTGCACCTATTCATTCAAAGAGAAATTTCGGCCCGGTGTCATGGGCGGATTCCACCTTTTTGCGTCCTATGCGCAGCTGTCGAGATCCATGCGAAGTTCGGCCAGTGATCTCTTGATGCGACGCCTGATATTGAGTCCTATGGCGAAGCCTATTACCAGCCCTATGGCTCCGCCGGCAATCGACGGCAGATGGTCAAACCCTATGCTGTGGAACAGCCATGCCAGCAACGGCAGTCCGGTCATCGCACCGAGGATGGTATGGCGTTTGAGGCCTATCTCCACCGAGGCTACGGCTTTCAGCGAGTCTATTACATTGCCGTGGCAGCAGTCTACACGGTCAAGTCGCGAGCGTAGCCTGAATATGCTTGCGGCCATAAGCATGAAAAACGCCGCCATGGCTATGCCCAGCCAGGTATTGCCATGACTGACCGGATAGGTGGATGCGGGCACGAACAGCACGCAGAAGCAGCACGCCAGTATCTGGCGGGAAAAAATGCGTCGGAGGCGCTGCAGGCTCGAGTCGATATTGCGCTGCCGCAGGGCAGTGATAGTCTTCTCGACAGTGCCTTGCAGAGCGTCGATGCGCAGGCTGGTGTTTTTCCATGCCTTGCGCAGGTCGGTGGTGTTGTCGGGCATATCTTGCGTATGGATTGATTCGTTCATTCTGTCTGTTGTCTGAGTCGTTGTTTTATGCGGTGGAGGCGCGAGGCTACGTTGGCTCGCGTCAGTCCCACGATCTCGGCTATCTGGTCGTAGGAACACTCCTCCAGCCATAGCAATACTATGGCCTTGTCTATTTTTCCAAGCGATCCGATGAGCCTGTACATCTCACGCAGTTGTTCGGTGTGCGATCCGTCGTCGGCTTCGATCTCTATGGCATGGTCCACGCCGACATTGATGCCACGCGGTCGGTGCTTGCGGTAGAAACTGACACACGAATTCAGCGCCACGCGGTAGATCCATGTCGATTCGGCGGCATCGCCGCGAAAGGAGTTCAGACCCGTCCACATGTTGATCATCACCTCCTGACACAGATCCTTGAAGTGTTCGGTATCTGTGGCATAAAGGTAGCAAACCTTGTAGATCAGCTGCCGGTGGCGGTTGAGCAGATCCATGAATCGGTCGGTGCTGTCGGTCGGTGTGATAGCATTCATATCGTTTATTTGACGCAGCAAATTCAGAAAAATTGCATCGAATGCAAAAAAATAACGCCCTCCGGTTTAATTTTGATAGAATCTTTTTGCAACACTATTATGAATATGAATGTTAATCTTTCAGAGAATAGTATTTTAAGTGAATGAAAACTTGTGGCAATATAATAAGAGGTTGTGTCAAAATTTTGACACAACCTCTTAGTTGTTGGGATTGTGGAATGTGTGGCTGTCGGTCAGAACAGGTATGCTGCCGTTATGGTCCAGTAGCGGTTTTTGGCATCGATATCCTGTGAGCCGTTGATGAGACCTGTGCTCTTGAACGCCTTGGTCATGCCTATGCCGTAGCTTGCGCTTACCTGGATATGCTTGATCAGTTCCACGCCGAAACCGAAGTTCCATGCCACGTCGGTCTTCTTGTTGCGGAATTCGTTGAAGCTCTCCTTGCTTGTCAGGAATGAGAACGACGGACCGGTGGTGAGGAACGGTTTTACGATCGAGGCTACTACCGGAACGTTGATTTTCCATTTCAGGTTGAGGGGTATTTCGATATATTCGCGCTTGTCGATGGGCTGGCCTTTGATCTCAGCCGAGCGGCGTACATACATGGCGGATATGTCGGCTCCAACTCCGATTACGGGCACAGTGAATTCGGCCATCAGACCGGCGTTGAATCCTGCACGGTTGGATGCGTCTAATGTGCTTTCGTTCATGTGGAGGCTGTTGACGTTGAGTCCTACTTTCGGGCCGATGCGAAACTGGGCCTGGCTTGCCACCGGGGAGATGGCCGCAATGGCTATCACGGCCATGATTGCGATGTTCTTGATTGTTTTCATACTGTTTAGTTTATAAATGTGTAATATATGATTTCTGTTATATGTTGGCGGTTGCGGTTGTCATTACCGGCCTATCATCTGGAGGAAAGTGTCTTCGTCGATTATAGGCACTCCGAGTTTTTGGGCTTTTTCGAGTTTGGCCGGCCCCATATTGTCGCCTGCCAGCACGTAGTCGGTCTTTTTCGATATGGACCCGGTGTTTTTGCCGCCGTTTTGCTCGATCAGCTCCTTGTATTGGTCGCGCGAATGCCGGGTGAATACGCCGCTTATGACGAATGTCTTGCCCTGCAGAAGATCGGTATGCGTGTCGTCGGCGTCGTCGGGCATCGACATCGTCACTCCTGCCTGACACAGCCGTTCCACGATGGAGCGGTTGGCCGGCTCGGCAAAGAATTCCACGATGCTGTCGGCGATGCGCGGTCCTATATTGTCGATCAATGCGAGTTCTTCGGCCGGCATGTTCATCAGTCGGT
The DNA here is from genome assembly GCA_029051835.1 of Paramuribaculum sp. Classification (GTDB taxonomy): domain Bacteria; phylum Bacteroidota; class Bacteroidia; order Bacteroidales; family Muribaculaceae; genus Paramuribaculum. Next base: position 2,845 of record JAIDKJ010000392.1, read on the forward strand.
CGATAGATCTGGCCGATCTGGCGAGTTTCTTTGCCATTGTTTCTCCTACGGATGGTATGGAGAGGGCGTAGATCACCCGTTCGAACGGCGCCTTGCGCGATTCGTCGATGCCTTTGAGTATGTTGAGAGCCGACTTGTGGCCGAGTCGTTCGAGCGAGGTTAGCTGCTCGTAGGTGAGAGTATAGAGATCGGCTATGTCCTTTACAAGACCTGATGCGAACAGGTCGGCCGAAATCTCCTCGCCGATGCCGTCGATGTTCATCATCCGGCGTCCGACGAAGTGTTCCAGACGTCCTACTATCTGGGGCTGACAGCCGTATTTGTTGGGACATATCCATGCGGCCTCGCCTTCAAGCCGTATAAGTGGCGATCCGCACGACGGGCAACGGTCGACGAATTCCACCGGAGCGGCATCGGGCCGACGGCTGTCGGTGTCGACCGCTGTGATTTTTGGAATTATCTCTCCGCCTTTCTCCACGTATACCATGTCGTCCTGATGTATGTCGAGCGACTTGATTATGTCGGCGTTGTGGAGCGATGCCCGTTTCACGATGGTGCCCGACAGCAATACCGGCTCAAGGTTGGCTACCGGAGTGATGACTCCCGTGCGGCCTACTTCGAACGATACGAAGCGCAGACGTGTGAGAGCGCGCTCGGCCTGAAACTTATAGGCGATGGCCCAACGTGGCGATTTGGCGGTAGTGCCGAGATTCAGCTGCTGGCGTAGCGAATCGACCTTGAAAACGAGTCCGTCAGTTGCCACAGGCAGTTCTTTGCGCGCCTTGTCCCAGTGGTTGATGTAGGCATCCACTTCCTCCATGGTGTTGAGCCGTGTCATGGCGTCCGACACCTTGAAGCCCCACGAGCGAGCCAGCTGCATGTTGTCGTAGTGGGTGTCGCAGGGGAGTCCGTCGCCTATCAGATAGTAAAAGTAGGCGTCGAGCCCGCGCCGTGCCACTTCGGCCGGATTCAGAAGCTTCAGCGTTCCGGCGGCCGCATTGCGCGGATTGGCAAACAGCGGTTCTTCCTGAAACTCGCGTTCGGCGTTCAGCCGGTCGAAGGCTTCCCAGGGCAGCACGATCTCGCCGCGTATCTCGAATCGTTCGGGCCAGCCTTCGCCCTGAAGGCGCAACGGTATTGACCGGATGGTGCGCACGTTGTCGGTCACCACATCGCCTTTCTCGCCGTCGCCTCGTGTGACAGCTCTTACGAGTCGTCCGTGTTCGTATATGAGCGATATGGATGTGCCGTCAAATTTCATCTCTCCCACTATCGTCACCTGCTGGCCGCTGAGGCCGTCGCGCAGGCGCTCGACAAATTCATCGACCTCGCCGATGGAATATGTGTTGCCGAGCGACAGCATCGGGTATATGTGCGGAGCCTGAATGAAGCCTTTCGACAGATCGCTTCCCACACGGTGGGTGGGGGAGTCGGGATCATCCCATTCGGGGTAATCCTTTTCAAGCTCCTCAAGGCGCTTCATCAGCATGTCATAGTCGTGATCGGAAACAGTAGGGGCGTTCTCCACGTAATAGCTGTGGTTGTGGCTCTCTATCTCCCGGCGCAGACGTGTGATTTCATTATGTATTTCTTCTCTGTCCATCGGTGGGTTTGTGTTTGAAGGTGCAAAGATAGCCATTTAACAAAGTTTAATCAAAATATCCGACAAAAAAAACGAATTATAGTCATAATTCCGTAACAAAGACGTAACTTTGTCGACAAATCCAAACGTATTGACCGTCGTATCGCTTCGTCGATGCGGAAATCATTATA
>JAIDKJ010000392.1:4627-5994 GCA_029051835.1 Paramuribaculum sp.
ATGAACGCGATTCTACCAAACATATTGCTGATTGCCGCCATGGCTCTGACAGGTTGTGGCTCGTCCGACGGTAGTCGTGACGAAGCAAAAGTGCAGCAGACTTCGCAGCATGCACAGCTTAAGGTCAAATTCCGAGCCGACAGCGCATACGAGAATGTGCGCCGTCAGGTAGAGATGGGGCCGCGCGTACCCGGTTCGGAAGCGCATCGCAAGTGCGCTGAATTTCTGGTCAATGAGTTGGCTCGTCATGGCTGCGATACTATATTGGTGCAGAATGCAATGGTGAGCGCTTTTAATGGCGACGAACTCCCGATAAGCAATATCATGGGACGGTTCAATACCGGCAACAACCGCCGCATACTGCTTGTGGCCCATTACGATACCCGCCCCTGGTCCGACAACGAGGACCGTGAGTCGGATCGTCATCTTCCGGTCGACGGAGCCAACGATGGCGCCAGCGGAGTGGGCGTTTTGCTCGAAGTGGCGAGAGTGCTTGGCAGCGAGCGTCCCGACGTAGGGGTGGATCTGCTCCTCGTCGATGCCGAGGATTATGGCGATTCGAGCGGTTTCGGCAACAAGGAGGATACATGGTGTCTGGGTACGCAGTATTGGATTCAGCACATGCCGTACAATGCCGACAACCGTCCGGTTTACGGTATTGTTCTCGATATGGTGGGCGGCACCAACGCGCGCTTTCACCGCGAATATTATTCCAATCAGGCCGCGCCGGCGGTGGTCAACAAAGTGTGGGGCATAGCCGCACGCGAAGGTCTGTCGAAAACGTTTATCGACGATGTGGGCGGCTCGATCATTGACGACCATGTGTTTATCAACCGCGCCGGCATACCGTGTATCGACATTATCGAATGCAACAATGCCATAACCCACTCTTTTCCGCCCACATGGCACACACGTTCCGACAATATGTCGTCGATCGACCAGCGGTCGCTTCAGGCTGTAGGCAAAGTAGTGATGGCGGTGATCGAAAGCGAATCGTCATCGCGCTGACCATAAGCCGAAGTCAGGCCGCAGGCAGCACCTCGTCGCCCCGACAGCCTACACATTGTATTGGCATAGCTGCCACCCTTTCGGAAAAATATCAGCCGATACGCTATATTTCAGATAAAATGCGTAATTTTGGGGCATGTTTTGTAAATGCGGAAAAATACGTAGGGCGACAACTGTTATCCTCGTCGCACTGATGGCTCTGGCCGCGTGTCCGGGTCGTGCGTATTCACAGGAATTCATATCGTTTGCCCCGGCACGTCAGTTTCTTGAAGTGGACGTGCATCTGGTTGGCGGGGGGCGCGGCCTCACCCAGAATTATGCGGGCTGCTGCTCCGAGATCCGCGGGATCCACCATTCGG
>JAIDKJ010000393.1 GCA_029051835.1 Paramuribaculum sp.
GTGGGAGGGTGATGGCGGGGTTGGTGATGCCGTCGATGTACATGCGGGCGATCTGTTTGCGGCGGGCGTTGTCGGCGTCGAGGTGTCGGAGTTTGACGTCGAGGACTGCGGCCTGGATTTCGTCGAGGCGGGAGTTGCGTCCGATGTAGCGGAAGACGTATTTGCGTGTGGATCCGTAGTTGGCGAGTGCGCGTACGGTGTTGGCGAGCTGTTCGTCGTCGGTGGTGATGGCTCCGCCGTCGCCGAGTGCGCCGAGGTTTTTGCCGGGGTAGAAGCTGTGGCCGGCGGCGTGGCCGAGTGAGCCTGTGCGGCGGCCGTTGTAGAGGCATCCGTGGGCTTGGGCGTTGTCTTCGATGAGTTTGAGGTTGTGCTGGCTGCAGATCTGTCCGATCTGTTCGGTGTAGGCGCACTGGCCGTAGAGGTGGACGATGAGGATGGCGCGGGTGCGGGGGGTTATGGCTGCCTGGATGCGCGCGGGGTCGATCTGGTAGGTGGTGATGTCGGGTTCGACGAGGACGGGGGTTAGGCCGTTTTCGGATATGGCGAGGATTGAGGCGATGTAGGTGTTGGCGGGGACGATGACTTCGTCGCCGGGCTTCATGATGCCCATTTCGATGTAGGCGCGGAATATCCAGATGAGTGCGTCGAGGCCGTTGGCGCAGCCTACGGCGTGTCGGGTGCCGATGTAGTCGGCGTAGTTTTTTTCAAACTTTTCGTTCTCTTTGCCTTGGAGATACCAGCCGGAGTTGACTACGCGGCTGACTGCCTGACGGATTTCGTCGCTGTGGCTTGCGGTGACTTTTTCGAGATCAAGAAATTTTATCATGATTGTTGGATATTTCTGATGAAACGTGCGGGGGCTCCCATCCAGAGTTGTCCGGGTGGGACGTCGCGGGTGACGATGCTTCCGGCTGCGATCATTGCGTTTTCTCCGATGGTTATGCCGGGGAGGATGGTTGCGTTGGCTCCGATGCTTGCTCCTTTTTTTATGGTGGTCTGTGGGAAGGAGTCGGGGTATTGTTTCGAGCGTGGGAAGCGGTCGTTGGTAAATGTGGCGTTGGGGCCGATAAAGACGTTGTCTTCGATGCGGATGCCGTCCCATAGCTGTACGCCGCTTTTGACTGTGACGTTGTTGCCGACGACGACGTCGTTTTCTATGAGGACTCCGGCGCAGATGTTGCAGTTGTTGCCTATGATGGCGCCGGGGAGTACGACGCAGAATTGCCAGATGTTTGTGTTTTCGCCAATGGATGTGGATTGGACGTCAGCGAGCTGGTGTACCATGTTTTTCGATGATGAATTGGTCGTAGTGGCGGATGTAGTCGGCTTCGGTGTAGCCTTCGGAGGCTAGGACGAGGCAGACGGCGCCGGAGGAGAAGTCGTCGAGGGTTCGCCAGATGCCGGGGACGACGTGAAGTCCTTGGTAGGGGCGGTTGAGGAGAACTGTGCGCTTTACTTTGCCGTCGTCGAGGGTGACGGTGAAGCTGCCGGAGGCGGCGACGATGAGTTGGCTGAGGTTGCGGTGGGCGTGGCCGCCGCGGGATTCTCCTCCGGGTACGTCGTAGAGATAATATGTGCGTTTGACGTCGAAGGGTACTGTCAGTCCGTTTTCAACGACGCTGAGGTTGCCTTTGCGGTCGCTGTGATGTTGGTTAAGCTCTATTATTGAGCAGTCGTAGACTTTTGATTTCTTCATCGGCGTGAGTTTATGAATGAATCGAAGTCGGTTTCGTAGTAGGCGGGGTTGTAGGGGGTGGAGGCGAGGATGAGGGCGAGGGAGTTGGTGGAGAAGTTGTTCATTTCACGCCAGATTCCTTTGGGGACGTAGAGTCCGTAGTAGGAGCGGTTGAGGTGCCATGTGGTTGTGTCGGTGCCGTCGTTGAGGATGACGTCGAAGCTGCCGGAGAGTGCTACGATGAATTCTTGGTTTTCACGATAGGCGTGTCCTCCGCGGTGTTCTCCTCCTGGTACGTCGTAGATCCAGTAGGTGCGTTGGATCTTGAAGGGTATCTGTTTGAATTCTTCGATGAAGGAGAGGTTGCCTCTGCTGTCGAGGAATTTGGGGAGGTCGATTATGGTGGGTTTGTCCATGGTGGCGTATAT
>JAIDKJ010000394.1 GCA_029051835.1 Paramuribaculum sp.
GTTCTACAAGTGTGTAGGGGCTTCCTGTGGCGGTTAGGAACGTGCCCAGTTGCGACCGCATGTTCAGAAGGTCGTCGCGTTGCGATCCCGGTGTGTTGCCGGCTCCGGTATAGACTATCGTATCCGACGAGGCGATACGGGCCAGGGTGTCGATATGGCTGTCGGTGTCGTCGCCGTCGAGTCCGCCATGATCAAGCCAGAGCACTCTTTCGGCTCCGAGTGTCTTGATTAAGACTTGTTCTATTTCGCGCCGGTCGAGGTCGCCATTGCGGTTGGCCGACAGCAGGCAGCGCGATGTCGTGAGGATGGTACCTTTTCCGTCGCTTTCGATCGATCCTCCTTCCATGACAAATCCAAGATGATTCTCATACCCGCCACCTATGATTCCGGCTTTGTGAAGTGTAGAGGTGACGAGGTTGTCGCGGTCAGCGGCAAATTTCAGTCCCCAGCCGTTGAACATGAAATCGCAGGCGATCCATTCGTCATTGTCTTTGACGGTGATCTGTCCGTAGTCGCGGGTCCATGTGTCATTTGTCAGATAATTGAACGGCACGATAGCTTTCGCCACATCCGAAGGGAGTGATTGCCTGATCGCATCGGCTTCGGGATGCACTACAATAATGGGAATGTCGAGAGCTGAAAGTGCGGCTGCTATATCACGGTAACAACGGTCGACCCGGTCAAGAATCGGCAGCCAGTCGGTATCGGCGTGTGGCCAGGCCAGCAGCACGGCCATGTCGTATGCGCCTTCGGCCGGCAGAATGCGTTTTGAACTGGTTTCAGAAGTTGTCATCGTCGTTGTCATTCAGTGTCTGCCACACATCATCCTGTGAGCGGATGAATTCGTCGCAATAATCCCTAAAACCGTTTTTTTCAGAGCTGCCTACCATGTGGCACCATTCCCGGTAAGCATCATGAAGCGCCTTGTCTTCATGAATGTTTTTTTTGAATTCCGATTCTGCTATGTCAATACTTCCATATTGACTTAGATAGTGGTCGAAAAGTTCCGTGATGTCATTCATTTCTTAATAGCATCCAAATGCTTTGATGAGTTTAGATAAACCTTGTTCCGGTAAGAGAGTCTGGCCAGATGTCTGACTTATGATAAGAGGGCGTTGATCCAAACCGACTCATAGTCCGGATTAAACGGATTTCCAA
>JAIDKJ010000395.1 GCA_029051835.1 Paramuribaculum sp.
TGGTGCTTTCCTTACCCACCTCGAGGGCTCCCACTTTGACATAATAGCCGAAATAAGACGACACGTAGGCTATCACATAGGCAAAAAAAAACGACTTTATAAAGCCATACCACACATACCACTCATTAAACAGAGCCTGAATGCCATATACATAGCGGCTTACCGTAATAATGTCGGTGAACACCGCCACCGCAAAACCGCCGAAAAGCGACGTGGCGATGCAGAATGCCACCAGCACCGGCATAAACAGCACGAAGCCCACCACCTTGGGCAACACCAGGAAATTGGCCGAATTCACACCCATGATGTCGAGAGCGTCGATCTGCTCGGTCACCTTCATTGTGCCGATCTCGGAAGCGATATTTGATCCGACCTTGCCGGCAAGGATAAGACAGAGTATCGAGTTGGAGAATTCAAGCAGCACGATATCGCGCGTGGCCAGACCCACCGAATAGGCAGGAATCAGCGGCGACGATATATTGAGCTGCATCTGTATGGCGATCACAGCGCCTATAAATATCGAAATGATCATCACAAGCGGTATGGAGTCCACACCGAGCTTGGAGATCTCCAGCACTGTGCGTCGGAGAGCCACCCGCCATTTGTCGGGCACCGCAAACACACGGCTCATGAATATCCAGTAGCGGCCGAACGATGTCAGCGATTTTGTCAGTAGCATACTGATTAGGGTATCTCTTGAAGATTAAACGATAGGATATTGCAGCCGGCTGACTGTCGCATCGACTCCCGACGGCTGCTTTATCGCTGCAAAGTTAACCAAATTTTCTCACCCCGCTGCCCGACACCCCCACATTCAGCCAATTTCACAGCATTTTTTACCAATCCCACCACCATCCAAAACATTAAAATAGACATTCCCACCGCCATCTCCAACCTTTCATCCGAATAATTTCCCACTCCAAAACACATATATGTTTCTCTAATATCCATTAATTGCATTTTGGAATACATCTATCTCTGGCCATAACTGAAGCACATTCAGCCAATCACCAAAATCAGTCATAAATGCAATGTACAATAGCCACATCATTAAGATAATCTTCTTCAAGTGCTTTTTAGAATAGATTTCATATCCGAATATAGATAGTTATATTAAACCTTAATTGGCATAATTATTGAGCTTTATTTCCCAATGACCACCTTTTTTTGAGCCGACATAGCGGACTATATCTGATAGAGCGGCGAGTTCGCGCTCGACTGTTTTAGTGGCAACACCTATTGTTATGGCTATTTCTGCTCTTGTGGTTTGCGGGTTCTCGCTGATGAGGGCTATGATTCGTTGTTGTCGCTCCGTTAAGTTTTTAGCGACATTTTTAGCGACATTTTTAGCGACATCAGTCTTTTCCACTTCACGGGTCTGTAGGTCAAAGGTCACTTTTACGGAATTGATTGTTGTCTCAATGTGCATCGGTCGACCTGTTATCTCTTGCCACCTTTTGAGTTTACGGAGTCCGTAGCCAAGGTTCTCTGACAAGTGTGCCAGACGGAACAGCTTTGCGATTACCGGATTGCGAGGCTGGGATTCAAACGAGTTTTCCATTACATCCAATGGCATTGGCATACCGCCGGGATTAAGGAACTCGATGTGATCGTCAAAAACATGGATGCAACTACGTCGAGGACTGAAATGGTCGGCGTGCGCCATCTGGTTTGCCATTGCCTCGCGTAGTATGTCGTATTCGGAGAAATCCTCAACCGACTGTCCCCGCTCATTAATGCCAACCATCGGAGTGTTGACGAGTGTACGAAGGCGGCGGAGAATAACACGGCTCGCTTCCCATAGATTCTGTTGTTCCGGGATGCCTCGTGTTCAGAATGTGATACCGGCAACACTGTACACCTCGCCCGGTCTGAGATAAATGAAATTACGAAAATGAAAACGGGACGTTTTTTTGTCGGGTCGGGATTATTGCGTAAATTTGCAGAGATAACCCTGACGGGAACATGATTGATCAACAAACTACAGCAATAGGATCAATCAGCGACAGCAGGGGCAAGATTTATCACAACAACAGCGATAAGACTAATCACAACAACAAAAATCATAAAATCCGATAATGGAATTAAAAGGAAAAATCATTCTCGACCTCGGCGCCGTGTCGGGCACCTCGAAGGCGGGCAACAACTGGAAGAAGCATGAATATGTGCTCGAAACACAGGAAACATATCCCAAAAAGGTGCATTTCGACTTCTTCGGCGACAATGCCGACCGCTATCTGCTCAATGTCGGCGACGACGTCACTCTGAGCTTCGACATCGAAAGCCGCGAATACAACGGCCGCTGGTACACCAGCATCCGCGGATGGAAAGCCGAAACCGCCGGACAGCAGCCCATGTCGGCACCTACAATGCCGCAGGGAGCCGACTTCCCGCCAGCCCCGATAGCACCCGACGGCGGCGCAGACAGCGATCTGCCTTTCTGAACGGAACGACAGGCAAGCCGCCGGGATTTTCGCCCTGCGGCACACAGCTTGCCGGCAACCGAAAGGACACTATCAAAAAAGAAATCGACAAGAAACCTCCAGCCAGACAACGACTGGCGGTTTCTTCGCTTTTATAAAACCCTTAAATACCATATCAT
>JAIDKJ010000396.1 GCA_029051835.1 Paramuribaculum sp.
TAAGATCGTCGGCAGCGTCAGTTGTTTATAAGAGAGATGAACTTTACTATGACATGCCCAGCGAAGAATATGTGGAAACACTTGAGGATGCCGACGGATTCAGGATACTTGTAGAAGACCTCCGGCAACTGTTTGCCGACGATCTGGACCTTGCCAACTGGGGACGGATCATACACCAGAACGAATACCGGCGGCTCCACCGCTCCCACAAGGAACGGCTCACGCTCCCGGCCGCCGAACGCTATGAAGCATTTCTGCAACAGTTTCCCGAAGTGTGCCGACGGGCCAATCTCGGCTACATAGCATCATATCTCGGCATCACACTCCCCACACTGTCGCGCCTGCGGCGAAGAAGCCGAATTTGATCTGCGTCAAATTTTATTATTGCACACTTTGGTAATTTTGCCGGAGTAATATAATCAATCTTCAACAACCAATCCAGCACTAATAATGTCAACATCCACAGCATCACGGATCTTCTCTACCTCAAAACCCCACTACGAGCTTCTCGACGGACTCCGCGGGGTAGCGGCTCTCATGGTGATATGGTATCACTTCTTCGAGGGATTCGCCACGTCGGCCGTCGATCAGGGCTTCAACCACGGCTATCTGGCAGTTGATTTCTTTTTTGTCCTCTCGGGCTTCGTTATAGGCTATGCCTACGACGGCCGCTGGCGTCAGGGACTGACCAAGGGAGAGTTCATGCTGCGGCGCGTTATCCGCCTCCATCCGATGCTTGTCATGGGAGTGGTGTTCGGCGTGGCGGCATTCATCATCCAGGGAGCCGAACAGTGGGATCACACTCCGGTAGCGCCATGGTCGATCTCGCTCTGCTTCCTGCTCGGCATACTGTTGCTTCCGGCTCTGCCCCACACCGCAGCCGAAGTCAGAGGCAACGGAGAGATGTTCCCGCTCAACGGACCGAGCTGGTCGCTCTTTTTCGAATACATAGCAAGCATAGCCTACGCCGTAGTACTCCACCGTCTGTCGGACCGCGCACTGCGATGGGTAGTGGCCGTCAGCGGCATCGGCCTTGCCCTTACAGCCGTCATGAATCTCTCAGGAGCCTATCATCTCGGCACAGGATGGTCTGTAGCCGACTACGGATGGCTTGGCGGACTGCTCCGCGTTTCGTTCTCATTCAGCATCGGACTGCTCATGTCGAGAGGATTCAAGCCCGTCAGAATACGTGGCGCCTTCTGGATATGCAGCGCCGCGATCATAGGCATCATGTGTGTGCCATATATCACCGCCGACGGCAATCCGAGCGTGTGGAACGGCGTATTTGACTCCGTGATGACTCTCGCCGTATTCCCTGCAGTGGTATATCTCGGCGCCTCCGGAGTGACCACCGACCGCATATCGCGCGGACTGTGCAACTTTTTCGGCAACATTTCCTATCCCATCTATATCATCCACTATCCGTTCATGTATCTTCTCTATGCATGGATATGGACCGCACCGGCCGAACGCACCTTTGCCGACATCTGGCCTCTGTGCGTGGCTATGTGGTTCGGACTGATACTGCTCGCATGGGTACTCCTCAAGGTCTACGACGAGCCTGTACGCCGATGGCTCAACCGCAAGGCGTTCGGCTCACGCTGAACGCCTGCCCGGCCTACTCGTCATCTGTCACAATCGCCTCCCGCTCATCGGCTCGCTCCACCCTGTCAATGACATAATGGTCATAATACGACAGCAACAGAGTGGTGAGCGGCAGGGCGATTATCAGGCCGATGAATCCGAGCAATGTGCCCCACACCGACAGCGACAGCAATATGATGGCAGGATTCAGTCCCATGCTCTTGCCCATGATCCGCGGAGTGAGGATAAGATCCTGTATGGCCTGCACCACGCAATACACCGCTATCGCCTGCCAGAATATACTCCAGAAATCGCCGCCTCCGCCGGCCGAATATACCATGCAGAGGATGATTGTGGGCACGATCGACACAAGCTGAAGATACGGCACCATATTCAGCAGACCGATAAACAGACCGAGCACCACCGCCATAGGCAGGCCGAGTATGAGAAAGCCGGCTGTAAAGAGCAGTCCCACGATGAAGGCCACCAGAGCCTGACCTCGGAAATAATGGTTCATCGACACCTTGATATCGCTCCCCACCTTGAACACTATCGGCCTGTATTTGGGAGGCACCATGCGGCGTATGGCCATGAAAAACCGTGGATAGTCGATCATTATGAACACCACATAAAGCACCACAATAAACCAGTTGAATATCCCCAGAAGCAGCGATATCGAACCTGTCAGTATATTCC
>JAIDKJ010000397.1 GCA_029051835.1 Paramuribaculum sp.
GTACTATGTAGGCCAGAAGCTCGGCGAGATCTGGGGCTCTGACTCCAACGGTCTGTTCCAGACAGCTGATGAGGTAGCTTCGAGCCCGAGCCAGAGCCAGATCTGGGGCGGCAAGTGGGTACCCGGTATGACCAAGTATGTTGACCGCAACGGCGACGGCATCGTAGGCTATGGCGACAACACTGTCGACAACCCCGGCGACCGTCACATCATCGGTAACAGCACTCCTCGCTATCAGTTCGGTATCACCGTAGGCGCCGAGTGGAAAGGTTTTGACTTCGATATGTTCTGGCAGGGCACAGGCAAGCGCGATTACTGGGCAGGCGGTGTCGACTACTGGGCATTCAACGACCAGTGGTCAGTACCTCAGGCGCATACAGCCAACAACTACTGGACTCCCGAAAACACTACAGCATTCTTCCCCCTGCTGTCGCACAACGGCGGCAAGAACGGTGCAAGCCGTCAGACATCGACCCGCTATCTGCAGGATGCAAGCTACGGACGTCTGAAGAGCCTCATGCTCGGCTACACTATCCCCGTGAAAGTGACTTCGAAGGTGGGCATAGAGCGTCTGCGCCTCTACGTGCAGGGTGAAAACCTTCTCACCATCACTCCGATGGAGAAGTACACCGATCCTGAAACGCTCGGCAACATGACCTACCCGCTGCAGCGCAAGTTCACAATCGGTCTTAACCTTACTCTTTAATCACACTGAAAAAATCTGAAAATATGAAATTGAAATATATCGCATCGGCAGTAGTGGCCTGCGGTCTGCTTCAGGCATGCGACTACACTGACCTGAAGCCTCTGGAAGGATTCTCTGATCCTACTTTCTGGAATACGGTCGATGACCTCGAGCTTTATGCCACCGGTCTGCTCGGCAATTTCGGCGGAGCTTCCTCCACCGGCGACAGCGAGAGCGACAACATGGTTCCATCCAGCATCAGCGCATATCTCTTCGATACGTATGTGACAGCCAATGCAAGCGGCTGGAGCTACAACGACTGGTCGGTGATCCGTCAGTGCAACTACTTCCTCAACCGCTATGAGCGTGTTGAGGGCAAGGAGGCCGAGATCAACAAATATGTGGCCGAAGTGCGCATGATCCGCGCTCTCGCCTACTACTCCAAGGTGCGCACTTTCGGTAATGTGCCCTGGTATGAAACCGATCTGCAGACCAACGACGAGGAGCTGCTCTACAAGACGCAGGATCCCCGCTCGGTAGTGGTGCCCAACATCATCGCCGACCTTGAGTTTGCCACTCAGTGGCTCCCCGACGGTGGCAGCGAAGTGATGGGTCGTCCGAGCAAGGATGCCGCCCGTGCTCTTCTTGCCCGCGTATGTCTCTACTTCGGCACATATGTGAAGTATCACGCTGCCACCGAGGAGTGCATGAAGGGCTGCGAGGGTCTCGACGCCAACGCTCTTCTCAAGAAGGCTGCCGACGCTTCGCAGGCTATCATGAACACCGGTAAGTATGACATCGTCAAGGTCGATGCTCCTTCGGAAGCTCCCCAGCCTGAAGGCGATCCGCTCTACTATCACAACCTCTTCATCCAGACCAAGCTCTGGGGCAATAAGGAGAACATCTTCGCCCGCTACTATACGATCAATCTCGTTACCACCGAGGTAGGACGTGAAGAGGGTGGCAACAGCCGTGGCTACAGCAAGGATTTCGCCATGAGCTATCTGATGAAGAACGGTCTGCCTATCGCCAATGCCGGTTCGGGCTACAAGGGCGACGCTACCTATGAGGACGAGTTCGACGGCCGCGACCCCCGTATGTCTCAGACTATCGGCAATGCCGCAATGATCTGGTATCCCAACCAGGATTATTCGCGCCGCAATCTGGTGTCTTCGAGCAGCGCATGCACAGGCTACTCTTCGTGGAAGTTCCACTCGTCGGACTACGAGCAGCAGCAGCCCAAGAGCAGCACTATGGACTGGTTCCTCTTCCGCTATGCCGAAACTCTGCTCATCAACGCCGAGGCCAACGCCGAGCTTGGCACCTGCACTCAGGACGTGCTTGACAACACTATCAACAAGCTCCGTGATCGCGTCGATATGGCTCATCTGACCACAAGCCCCGTGGCTGACGCCGCTCCGGTCGACTACGGCTACAGCGTTTCGCCGCTGCTCTATGAGATCCGCCGCGAGCGTCGCGTAGAGCTGGCTCACGAAGGCTTCCGCATGGACGACCTCAAGCGCTGGAACGCTATGAAGCTTCTGGAGAACCCGCTGACATTCCTCGGCATCAAGGTGACTCCCGAGCAGGAAGCATTCTTTGCTATCGACGGTGACTTCAATAAGGAGTACATCAATGAGGAAACCGGAGAGCCGATCGAAACCGGTATCACTTTCGGTGGCGAGAACGGCCTGAAGGTGATCAGCTACAACGGCGACAAATACCTGATGGTATACGGCAACGAGCCTCTCTATCCCGAAGGCCGCAAGTGGAAGGCCAACGACAAGCGCTGGCTCTATCCCATACCTCTGTCGCAGCTGCAGTACAACAAGAACCTCGTGCAGAACTACGGCTGGGACGTTCCCTCTGGTGAGTAATCACGCATAAAGCATGTAATAAGCCCCGTCGCGACTTCCGGGCTTCTCAGTGGCCCGGAAGTCATGACGGAAACCAAAAAAATGATCAAGTGTCAAGACCGATCTGTTAGTTGGACATTAAGGTTGCGGGGAATAGCGCAGGCTTCCGCTTGATCATTAAGTGCCGTGTCATTATTGATGCGGCACTTTTTTAGTAAAAAAAATCAAGGCAGTCAGCTACAAGTCCTATATGACTAATTAGTCCTATAGGACTTTTTCATTAGTCTTATAGGACTCAGTATCTTGAAATAGAGTATAATCCGGGGTAGATTTGCAAGCTTGTGTGCGGTCGGGCAGGTACAAAAATAAAAAAATTACTCGTCATCACGACGAATAATCTTTTTACCTTAAATCTAATACCATGAAAAACTGGTGCAAAATTAGTCACTTTTTGGTAAATTGCAATACGCAAAGAGTGTAATTAACTCATTTTAACATAAAATATTCTTCAGGTAGTTATTCGGCTACAAAATCGGGTATGCTTGGGGGCGGATGCGTAGGGTCGGATGCACCGTGGGTGCATCCCTACGCTGATGATGTGTTGGTTGTGGGGTAGTGGGAGCCGATGCGGGTAGCGGTGGCGGATGCGCCGTGGTCGGATGCGCGTGGGGGCGGATACGTAGGGTCGGATGCACCGTGGGTGCATCCCTACGCTGATGATGTGTTGGTTGTGGGGTAGTGGGAGCCGATGCGGG
>JAIDKJ010000398.1 GCA_029051835.1 Paramuribaculum sp.
CACAAGGATTCACCGATCTCGCTCTATACCGTCCGGGCGACAAGGTCAACTGGATGGGGATCGTATACCGAACCACACCCGACGGCAAAAACACCGTAGCCGACTGCGAAATCAGTGTGGCCCTGCTCAATGCCACCGGACAGACTGTTGACACACTCACTGCCACCACCGACCGTTTCGGACGTGTCAACGGAGTGTTTACCCTACCGAAAGGAGAACTGACCGGACGCTACCTTCTGCAATTCAAAACCGCTGAAGACCGGATTGTAGGCAACGTAGGTTTTGAAGTTTCGGACTATAAACTTCCTACCTTCAAAGTCAACGTCACTGCCATAGTAAAAGACTCCCCGGTAAAAGGCGCCGTTACTGTTACCGGCAACGCCTCTACCTACTCGGGCATGCCTCTGGCCGGAGCCACAGTCAAGGCCTCGGTGAGCAAGATCGGATGGGCATGGTGGCGGCGCGCCAACAGCAACAGCTTCTACACCTCGCCCGACACCCTGACCGACGTACGTGGCGACTTCTCCGTAATAATTCCCGCAGAGGCACTTTCGCCGGCCAAACCGGCTCATGAACTGCTTTCGGCGACAGTGACTGTCACATCATCGACTGCCGAATCCCAGACAGCATCAAGAGTGTTCACACTCGGTATGCCATATCACATATCGGCCAATGTGCCATCCGACATCAATGCCGCCCTCCCCGCAGATCTCAACATACGTATCACCGGACCCGACGGCAAGGAAACCGTCGATACTCTGCAGTGGGAAATAATGCGCGACTCCGCAATCGTGGCTTCGGGCATGTCGTCAAGCGACAGCCCCCTGAATCTGTCGGCGCCGGCATCGGGCATATATTCTCTGCGTCTTTCGCTACCCGGTAAAGACTGCCAGCCTCTGACGGTGGATGACATCGCCCTCTACCGACTGTCGGATGCCTTGCCTCCGCGCGACGAACCGGTATGGGTGCCCAAGCTATCGTATTGCGGCGGGCAACCGATCGTATTCGGCACTCCTGCAGGCCGGTCATACGTGCTGATGACCGTGTGGACACCCGACAGCGTCATATCACGACGCTGGCTAACCCTCGACGGAGGCATACACACTCTGCCGGCTGATATCCCCACGACAATCGAACGCGCTACCATAAGCCTTATGTCGACCCGCAATTACCGTTCGACTGTAAAGAATATCACCGTCAACAATCCTGCCGCTCCCAAGGGACTGCGCATAGTGCTGGACACATTCCGCGACAGAGTGACGCCCGGCTCGGAAGAGAAGTGGACCATCCGGGTTGTGCCGGCCGACACATCTGTTTCATCAATGCAGACGGCTGTCATCGTCGACATGTACAATGCCGCGCTTGACCAGCTCGCCCCCCACTCGCTCGCAATGCATCTCGCCGAGATCGGCGGCAAATATCTGTCGGTCATTACGCCGGCGACAGGCGACGAATTCTCGTCGACATCCGAAACTGTTTTCAAGTGGCTTCCGGCTGGCAATATGACCGCACCGGGATTCAACACCTACGGACGATCGTTCTTTGAGTCGGCCGACAACTACATTCTCTACGAAACAGTGTCGGCCACAGGAGGAGTCGGCATGGCACGCTCGGTGATGATGAAGTCAGCGGCATTTGCGGCAACAGACATGGCTATGGAAGAAGAGAGCGTAGCCGATGCAGAGGCCACAAATGATGCAGGCGCACCCGAAACAGACGGACAC
>JAIDKJ010000399.1 GCA_029051835.1 Paramuribaculum sp.
ATTCCGGCTCGATGTGGCAACGGATCGCGTTCGGATTTTGGAAACTCTCCATCGAGCCGTATGGTGGCGTAGTTGCCGTCCTCGTCATCGATCCGCAGTGCTATGCCGCCGGCAATGCCGTATAGTTCCATTCCGGCAGCAATGGTTCTTGATGCCGTGGGTCGCGCCATGATGTTGTCCCACTGTTTGTCGGTGTTGCGGTATAGTGTAGCACCCGGTTTTACGTCGGTGGCCGACGCCGGGAACAGTTTGTTCCCCTCCACTTTGTTGAGTCTGAATCCGGTGTATCGGCCGTCGGCTTCGAAATACCCGAGTCCGTCGCCGTTGTGTAGTTCGGCAGTCAGATGCGCTTCTATTCGGTTGCCATGATTGCGTACCACTTTTCCAATCGGCCGGCCTATCCATTTCGGAGTGAGTGTCGACGCCATCTTGTTTTTTGGATTGTTTTCGTAGCCGAAATATCCGGTAAATCCACGGTTGAAACTCTGCTCCGGATCCGGCGTGAAGTCAAGGCGGCATGTTCCCGACGATGCCCTGCGCAGTACGCCTTCCGAGCCGGAAATGATACGGTTCAACGCGTTGCTGTAGGCGCCGACAACGTTTTTCACGTAGTCCACATCCTTCAGGCGTCCCTCTATTTTGAATGACGTGGCTCCGGCGGCTATCAGTCGGTCAAGCGATGTCAGGCGGTTCAGATCGCGCAATGAGAGCAGATGTCGTCCGGCTATGATTGTTTCGCCCGACGGGCCGACAAGGTCAAACGGCAGACGGCAGATCTGGGCGCATTCGCCACGGTTGGCGCTGCGTCCTTTCAGTGCTTGGCTGGCACGGCAGTCGCCGCTGTAGCTCACGCACAGTGCGCCGTGGACAAATACTTCGACCGGTATCGTGATTGAATTTGTTATCTCGGCAATTTCGTCGAATGTCAGCTCGCGCGGCAGCACAAGACGTGTAAAGCCGAGTGATTGCAGAAACTGTGCTTTGGCGGCTGTGCGTATGTCGCATTGTGTGCTTGCGTGGAGAGCCACGGGCGGCAGATCCAGGCGGGTGATGCCGAGATCCTGTACGATCAGTGCGTCTACGCCGCATCGGTACAGCCGGTGTATCATGCGTTCCACCTCGGCCAGCTCATTGTCATACACTATAGTGTTGACTGTGGCATATATACGTGCATCAAATCTGTGGGCGAAGTCGGCAGCGCGTCGGATGTCGTCGAATGAGTTGGATGCGACGTGACGTGCTCCGTGGCTGGGCGGCCCGATATATACGGCGTCGGCACCGTGACGTATGGCTTCGATGGCTATGTCGGCGGTGCGTGCGGGCGCAAGAAGTTCGAGAGGTGTCGCTTTGTCGGATCTGTGCATGTATCTGGGTGGAGTTTGAATACAATAAAGAGGGGAGCGCCCGCTTGCTATGGCCGGTGGACGCTCCCCGCGGGTTTTCGTTAAGATTGTTCAGAAGAGTTTTTCGGGATATGTGCCGTCGGCGTGAAGCTGTGCGAACTTCTCGACAACGCCCGGACGGTCGGCGGCATACGTGACTCCGAACCATTTGCTGTCGGTATCGAGCACCTTCACTGTAGCTTCGCCCGATTTGATCAGTGTGTCGATCGCCAGCGGAATGAAGAATTCGCTCTTCGGAGTGTTGAGGTCGCGGTCGAGGAACCGGCGGAATTCACGCTCGCTGTAATCGAAATAGTCGGGAGTGAAGCCCCAGAGATTCATTGACACCGGTGTGGTCGGATCAAGGGTCTGCTCTACGCCGTTCTCGTCAGTGAACACGATACGGCCATCCTTGTCGTAGCTAATGGCTGTGCGCTCCACGACCGAAGCCAGATTGCCCTCTTTGGTCGAACATACGCCACGTGCCACGGAGCCGTTTTCGGTCATGGTGTTGCCCACACGGAATCCTACCATGCAGTAGTCGCCTTTGCGGTCGCGGGGACGTGAGAGTTCTTTGGCGATAACCTCAAAGGCATTGCGTCCGTAGAAGTCATCGGCATTGATGACTGCAAACGGTTCCTTGATGGCGTTCTTGCCCATAAGCACGGCGTGGTTCGTACCCCAGGGCTTGGTGCGGTCCTCGGGGCATGTATAGCCTTCGGGCAGGTCGGTGATCGACTGGAATACAACTTCTACAGGAATGTGACCTTCGTACTTCGAGAGGATCTTTTCGCGGAAGTCCTGTTCGAAATCCTTGCGTATTACAAACACAATCTTGCCGAATCCGGCGTGGATTGCATCATAGATCGAATAGTCCATGATGGTTTCTCCGTGGGGGCCGAGGCCGTCGAGCTGCTTCAGGCCGCCATAACGGCTTCCCATGCCGGCTGCAAGAACGAATAATGTCGGTTTCATTAGCTTTGTAATTTTATTTGGTTTTGAATGAAAATCTTATAGTTTCGTCGTATTTCTCACCCGGACGGAGCACGGCCGACGGGAAGTCGGCATGATTGGGCGCGTCGGGCATGTTCTGGCACTCGATGGCCACTCCGTCATAGTCGTCGTATGAGCGTCCGGCTTTGTTGGCCGGCGAGCCGGCGAGCCAGTTGCCCGTGTAGACCTGCGCGGCCGGCTGCGTGGTGCTGACTTCAAGTATGCGG
>JAIDKJ010000400.1 GCA_029051835.1 Paramuribaculum sp.
TATCGACGCCTTCGACGGCCCGATGCCCGACGCCAGATCGTCGAGATCGGCCGCGCGAACACGCTTTAGACTTTTGAAATGCGTCAGCAGAGCCTGACGTGTCTTCTCGCCTATGCCTTTGATCGAATCGAGAGCCGACACAGTCTGCGAGCGGCTGCGCCGGTTGCGGTGGTGAGTGATGCCGAAGCGGTGTGCCTCGTCGCGCAGGTGCTGCACAACCCTGAGCGACTCCGAATTTTTGTCGATATAAAGCGGCACACTGTCACCCGGAAAATAGATTTCCTCAAGACGCTTCGCAATGCCTACGACGGCAATAGTGCCGCGCAGTCCCATCTCGTCGAGAGCCTCCACCGCCGAACTCAGCTGTCCCTTGCCGCCGTCGACCACTATCAGCTGTGGCAATCCCTGACCTTCGCTGACAAGACGCGTGTAGCGTCGTGTGAGCACCTCCTTCATCGATGCGAAATCATCGGGTCCTTCGACGGTCTTGATATTGAAATGGCGATAGTCTTTTTTAGAGGGCTTGCCGTCGCGAAACACCACGCACGACGCCACAGGATTCGTGCCCTGTATGTTGGAATTATCGAAACACTCGATATGGCGTGGAAGCTCCGACAGACGGAAGTCGGCCTTCATACGTTCGAGCAGACGGTCGGTGCGCTGCTCCGGATCATTGCGCTCCATGTGTTTCAGCATATCAATCTTGTGCTGTCGGGCATTGCGCTCCGACACTTCAAGAATCTTGCTCTTGTCGCCCCTCTGCGGCACGATGAATGTCACTCCCGGCATGTCCACGTCGGGCATTTCAGGGACTATCACCTCGTCGTAGACAGCGCCAAGCTCGCGCTCCACCTCAGCCATTGCATAGGAAAGAAGCTGAGGAACGGTTTCGTCCATAGAGCGACGATACTGCAGCGTGACACTACGGACCACCGCTCCGCAATGCATGTGCATATAGTTGACAAAAACCTCGTCGCCGCCGTCGTCCCACACTCCGAACACGTCAATGTCGCCGATGGTCTGGCTGACGATGACGCTCTTGGCGCAATATCGCTCCACGAGCTGATAACGCTCCTTGACCGCCTGCGCCTCTTCGAAACGCAACTGGGAGGCCAGCTCCTCCATCTCGCCTCTGAGATGACCGAGCAGTTCCGACATGTCGCCACGCAATATCTCCTTGACGCGCTCTATGTGGCGACGGTAAGTCGGCCCGTCGACAAGCCCCGTGCAGGGTCCGCAACAGCGCTTGATGTGATAGTCAAGACAGAGCCGGTATTTTCCAGCGGCGACACCTTCGGGCGTGATGACTCCCCTGCACGACCGCAACGGATAAAGCTCCCTGATAAGATCGAGCACCGCTCGGGCCGATCCGGTATCGGTGTAGGGGCCGTAGTATTTCGATCCGTCCTTGATGCGCTGACGGGTCATGAACACCCGTGGAAAAAACTCGTTGGTGACCACTATCCAGGGATATGACTTGTCGTCCTTGAGCAGCACATTGTAGCGCGGCTTATACTCCTTGATCATGGAGTTTTCGAGATTGAGCGCATCCTGCTCGGTGGGCACCACAATATATTTCATATCGGCGATAGCCCTTACGAGGAGGTTGGTGCGGAGCGAATCGTGAGTGCGGTTGAAATATGACGACACCCGCCTCTTGAGGTTTTTGGCCTTGCCTATATATATGACTGTACCCTCGGCGTCGTAATACATATAGACGCCGGGGGTAGACGGAAGAATGGATATTTTCTCCTCCAGTTCGTGTGATTTTCTATGCTTTGGCAATAACTCGGATTTAAGAGTGTGGCTTACGAAAGTATGCTTTATTCATCAGTGGGGATGGATGGAATCCAATCACATCCATGCCCGGCGGATGATATATTGTGGAGAGAGGCTGATTCAGGCGTATGGATCAGTATGTGATCAGCGCCGTGGTTTCGGCTTCGGCGGGAAGCTTGGCTCTTCCGCCAAGATCGGACAGTTCGACGATAGCATTGATATAGATCTTGCGCGGATTGAGTCGCTTGACGAGTTCATATACGGCTGCCATAGTGCCTCCGGTGGCAAGCACGTCGTCGTGGATCACCACGATGTCGTCGGGCGTAATGGCATCGCTGTGAATCTCGATAGTGTCTTTGCCATACTCCTTGTCGTAGGAGGTCGATATGACTTCGCTGGGCAGTTTGCCGGGTTTGCGAGCGGGTACGAATCCTGCTCCAAGCTCGTAGGCGAGGATAGATCCGCATATAAAACCTCTCGATTCGATGCCTACAACCTTGGTCACTCCCTTGTCGCGATAGATCTGCGATAGATTCCATCCGAGGATATGTATAGCCTTCGGATCCTTGAAGGCTGTAGTGAGGTCACGGAATATGACTCCCTTCTGAGGGAAGTCGACTACATCACGGATTTTGGTTTTAACGTATTCCATATAAGTATTTGATAATAATTGACTAATTACTGTTCCACGTGAAACAATCATCTGCCAAGCAGCAGCAACAGTATGTTGATATCGCTCGGCGAAACGCCCGGTATACGGGAGGCCTGACCGACGGTGACAGGGTCGATACGCTTCAGCTTCTGACGCGCCTCGGTCGATAGCGAGCTTACGGCATCATAGTCGATACGGCCTTGAAGCTTCACCTCGTCGAGCCTGCGGAGCTTCTGCGCTATCTGGCGCTCACGCTCTATATATCCGCCATATTTCAGCAATATCTCGGCAGCCTCAACGATCTCCTCGCGACGCTCGGCCTCGATATGGCTGTCGATATATTCGGCAAGCGCAGGCAATACCCCGGCAAGAATCCCGACGGTAAGCTTCGGACGCAATATGAGATCGACGAGCTTCACACCCTGACGGAGCGGAGTGTCGCCGATCTCGGAGAGCAGATTATTGACCTCTGCCGGCCTAACGCTGAACGACGACACGAAAGCAATAAATGCATCGCGCTGCGTACGCTTCGACTCCATAAGTTCATATCGCTCGCGGCTGACAAGACCTATCTCGTAGCCGCGCGGAGTAAGACGCATATCAGCGTCGTCCTGACGGAGCAAAATGCGATATTCGGCCCTGGAGGTGAACATGCGGTAAGGTTCGTCGACACCCTTGGTCACAAGGTCGTCGATCAGCACGCCTATATAGGCTTCGTCGCGGGCAAGTATGAATTCCGACTGCCCGTGGACCTTGCGGTGGGCATTAATTCCGGCCACAATGCCCTGCCCTGCCGCCTCCTCGTAACCGGTAGTGCCGTTGACCTGTCCGGCAAGGAACAGCGAATCTATGACGCGGCTTTCAAGAGTGTGGCGAAGCTGTGTGGGATCGAAGAAATCGTATTCGATCGCATAGCCTGGACGATACACCTGCACATCGGCAAAAGCGGGGATAGTACGCAAAGCCTCAAGCTGTATATCCATCGGGAGCGACGAAGAGAATCCATTGAGATAATATTCGTTGCCCTCCTCCGACTCAGGCTCTATGAAAAGCTGATGCTCGGTCTTGTCGGCAAAAGTGACGATCTTCGTTTCGATGCTCGGACAATAGCGCGGTCCGATACTTTTTATCTGGCCGTTGTAGAGCGGCGAATCAGGCAATCCGCGGCGCAGTATGTCGTGGGTTGCCGTATTGGTATATACCAGATGGCAGGGAAGCTGCCGGAGGCGTCGACGCGACGAAGGGAGGTAGGAAAAACGGTGCAGATCGTCGTCATCGCCATCCTGACGGACAGTCTTTGACCAGTCGATACTGCGGCCGTCGATACGCACGGGGGTGCCGGTCTTCATGCGGTCGGTGCGTATGCCCGCCTCACGAAGCTGTTCGGTCAGCCCGGAGGATGCAGGCTCGGAAATACGTCCACCCTCGAACCGGCAGCGTCCGATATGCATCAGTCCGTTGAGAAATGTGCCTGCCGTGATCACCACCGCCCGCGCCTTGAATCGTGCTCCATGAAGAGTTTCGACGCCCTTCACCGCACCATTCTCGATAATAAGCCGGGAAACGCTGTCGCTCCACAAATAGAGATTTGGAACTGACTCAAGCACCTTGCGCCAGGCTGCAGAGAACTTCATACGGTCGGACTGCACTCGCGGACTCCACATGGCAGGCCCTTTGGAGCGGTTGAGCATACGGAACTGCAATGCCGTAGCGTCGGATATGACACCCATATGTCCGCCGAGCGCATCTATCT